>NZ_DAOLKE010000206.1:0-6390 GCF_035331805.1 Plasticicumulans sp.
GCGTGATGCCGCGCGAACTGCGCGCCCGCGATCACCGCGGCCCCTACGCGGCCTACCGCGCCAGCGCCGGACGCTGATTGCGCGATCATCCTGATCGATCCCTTCGAAAAGGCGCCTGCGGGCGCCTTTTTCATGCGGTCAGCCGATGACGCAGCCGGAGCGCGGGCGTGCGCGACGACGGGCGGCTCGGGTACCGTCCCGCTCTCCCTCCCCGCACGACGAGGCACGCACGATGTCGCTCAAGGCCACCTGGTATCGGGACAAGCTGCTGAAGAAGTTCCGCCGCGGTTTCCACGGCTATCCGGTCGCGACCGTCGCCTATTACGGCCCCGACGACCGGCTGGCGAGCAAGGCCGTGGTCGGCATCGCCCCGGACGAGAACGCCGAGGTCGAGATGCTGGAGCGCTGGTACGCGGAAACCGGCGACATCCGCCAGGATCCGGCGATCAGCGAAGCCATCGTTCGCTACATCGAAAGCCATGCGGTGCGGTCGGTGTTGACGCCGGGCCGCATCATCGGCTGCCCGCACGAGGCCGGCGTGCATTATCCCGAGGGCGGGACCTGCCCGGTCTGCACCTACTGGGCAGGGCGCGACCGGTTCACCGGCGAACGGCTGGACGGGGAGAAGGAAAGCGACGCCTGAGCGGCAGCGGCCGGCAGGGCAGCGCGGTTCATGCCGGATGGCCGCGCGACGGCATCCGCAGGGCCTGGTCGCCGATCGGCTCCGGACGCCGGGGGACAGCCGCTGACGATCCGGCGTTTCAGCTTCCCGCCTGCGCCAGCGTCGTCCTGAGCCGGTGCACCGCGATCGCGAGAAACACGGCACCGATCGCGAGCATCGCGACGAACTGCGGCCAGATCACGTCGAATCCGGCCCCGCGGTACAGGATCGCCTGCACGATCGCCGTGAAGTGCGTCGACGGCGAGAACTGCATGATCCGCTGCACCGCAACCGGCATGCTGTCGAGCGGCGTGGCGCCGCCCGAGAGCATCGCCATCGGGAACACCACCGGGATCGACAGCAGCCCGAGCTGCGGCATCGAGCGCGCCAGCGTCGCGAGGAAGATGCCGATCGCCGCGATCGAGGCGCTGTAGACGAAGGCCGCGACCAGGAACAGCGCGAGCGAGCCGCGCGCCGGCACCGACAGCACGCCGTGGATCATCACGACGGTCGCAAACGTCGTGGCGACGACGATCACCAGCGCCGTCGCGCCGATCTTCGCGAGCATGATCTCGATCGGCGTCAGCGGCAGCACCAGCAGGTGTTCGAGCGTGCCCTGCTCGCGCTCGCGGATCAGCGCCGCGCCGGTCAGCACGATCGACAGCAGCGTGATGCTGTTGACGATCATCATCGGCCCCATGAACCACGGCATCTGCAGGTTCGGGTTGAAGGCGATGCGCACGACCTGCGTGACCGCCTGCGGTGCCTCCTGCCGGCGTCCGCGCACGAATTCGTCGATCTCGGCGCTGAAGATCTGCTGCAGGTAGTTCGCGCCGATGCCGGCCTGGCTCATGGCCGTGGCATCGACGTTGATCTGCAGCCGCGGCGCGCGTCCGGCGAGCACGTCGCTCTGGAAGCCGGGCGGCACGTCGACGACGAAGGTGAAGCGCCCGGCGTCGAGCGCGGCATCGACATCGGCGAGTGCCAGACGCTGCGGGTGCTGGAAGTACGGCGGCTGCGGCGCATCGAACAGCCGCGCCGACAGCGTGCTCGCGTCCTCGTCGACGAAGGCGATTGCGGCGTTGCGCAGCTCGATGCCGGTGGCCGTGGCATTCACGTAGATCAGCACGCTGAACGCGTAGACGATCAGCCCGAGCATGACGCGGTCGCGCCCGAGCGCGTAGAACTCGCGGCGCATCAGTTCGAGCACGTTGCGAAGCGGTGGCGACCGCACGCTCAGCGCTCCTGCTTCGGCAGCAGCCGCCACGCGAGCAGCACGTAGACCAGCGTGAAGCCGGCGAGCTGCAGGTACTTCGGTGCCAGCGCCGCGAAGCCGAGCGCCTTCGTGAAGGTTCCGACCGCGATCGCGAGGAAGTAGCTGGCCGGGAAGGAGTGCCCCATCACTGCTGCGCCGCCGCTCATCGACGACACCGGCGCGATCAGGCCCGAGAAGTTGATCGACGGCAGCATGGTCAGGATGAAGGTGCCGAACAGCGCCGCGATCTGCGTGCTCGTGACCGTCGAGACCAGCAGCCCGAAGGCCGAGGCCGCGATCACGTACAGCAGCGCCCCGAGCGCGAAGGCGGGGAGGCTGCCCTTCAGCGGCACGCCGAACAGCCACACGGTCAGCAGCGCCATCACCGCGGCGTTGACCAGTCCGAGGCCGGCGTAAGGCATCTGCTTGCCGAGCAGGAATTCGAGCCGCGTCGCCGGGCTCGCGTACAGGTTGGTGATCGAGCCGAGTTCCTTCTCGCGCACGACGCCGAGCGCGGTCAGCGTCGCCGGGATCACCAGCAGCAGCAGCGCCAGCACGCCGGGCACGATGGCGTTGACCGAGCGGAAGTCCTGGTTGTAGCGGAAGCGCACTTCGAGCCCGGCGAGTGGCGTCTGCGTCTCGGCCGGTGCCGGCCCGAGCTGTGCCGGACGCGGATCGGCGAGGAAGCCGGCGTGGATGCCGAGCAGGTAGCCGCGCGCAGTCTCGGCGCGGAACGGGATCGCGCCGTCGAGGCGCACGCCGACCTCGGGCCGGCGCCCGGCGCGCAACTCGGCGCCGAAGCCGGGCGGAAGCTCCAGCGCAAAGCTCAGCTCGCCGGCGAGCAGCCGCGCATCGATGTCGCCGGACGAGGTCGCCGGGGCGCGTTCGGCCAGTTCGCGGATGCCTTTGAAGCTGTCGAGGTAGGCGCGGCTCTCGGGCGTGCGGTCGAGATCGAGCACGGCATAGGGCAGGTCCTCGACATCGAGCGAGATGCCGTAGCCCATGACCAGCATCAGCAGCAGCGTGCCGAGCAGCGCGAAGGCGAGGCGGATCGGGTCGCGGCGCAGCTCCAGCGCCTCGCGCCACGCGAAGGTCAGCAGCCTGCGCAGCGAGAAGCCGTGGCCGGCCCGCAGCTCGTCGCCACCCGCCGTGAGGCCGGTCAGCGCGGCGGTGTCGGTCGTGGTCGGGCGGGTGCCGGTCTGCGCGTCTTCGAGTGCGCGGATGAAGGCGTCTTCGAGCGAAGCCGTGCCGCTTGCGTCCACCAGCTCCGCCGGCGTGCCCTGCGCCAGCACGCGCCCGGCGTGCATCAGCGAGATGCGGTCGCAGCGCGCCGCCTCGTTCATGAAGTGCGTCGACACGAAGATGGTCACGCCGTCGCGGCGCGCGAGTTCGCCGAGCAGGCGCCAGAAGTCGTCGCGTGCGACCGGATCGACGCCCGAGGTCGGCTCGTCGAGGATCAGGATCTCGGGCCGGTGGATCACGGCCACCGCCAGCGACAGGCGCTGGCGCACGCCGAGCGGCAGCGCATCGGCCACCGTGTCGCGCAGGCCGTCGAGGCCGAAGCGCGCGATCAGCGCGTCGATGCGCGGCGCAATGTCGCGCTCGGCGAGCCTGAGCACGCGCGCGTGCAGCACGAGGTTCTGCTGCACGGTCAGCTCGCGGTACAGCGAGAAGGCCTGCGACATGTAGCCGATGCGCAGGCGCAGCGCCGGATCGGTGGCATCGACCGGCGTGCCGAACAGGCGGGCGTGGCCCTCGCTCGCCGGCAGCAGGCCGGTCAGCATCTTCATCGTCGTGGTCTTGCCGCAGCCGTTCGAGCCGAGGAAGCCGAAGATCTCGCCGCGCCCGATGCGGAAGCTCACGTGATCGACCGCCGTGAAGCGGCCGAAGCGCCGCGTCAGCCCCTCGGCCTCGATTGCGGCCTCCGC
Source organism: Plasticicumulans sp. (assembly GCF_035331805.1). Taxonomy (NCBI): domain Bacteria; kingdom Pseudomonadati; phylum Pseudomonadota; class Gammaproteobacteria; family Candidatus Competibacteraceae; genus Plasticicumulans; species Plasticicumulans sp. The sequence goes on from NZ_DAOLKE010000206.1 coordinate 3,845, forward strand.
GCTTCCGTGCCCGGCCGGCCGCGGCGGGATCGACAGCGCCTGATGGCCGAGCCGGCGATGCTCGGGCAGCAGCGCGATGTAGGTCGCTTCGAGGTCGTCAGCCCCGGCCTGCGCCTTCAGCCCCGCCGGCGTGCCGGTCGCGAGCACGCGCCCGGCGTCCATCAGCACCAGCGCATCGAAGCGCTCGGCTTCCTCCATGTACGCGGTCGCCACCAGCACGCTCAGGTCCGGCGACTGCGCGCGCAGGCGCTCGACCAGCTCCCAGAACTGCCGGCGCGACAGCGGATCGACGCCGGTGGTCGGCTCGTCGAGGATCAGCAGCTCGGGCTGGTGGATCAGCGCGCAGCAGAGCCCGAGCTTCTGCTTCATGCCGCCCGAGAGCTTGCCGGCCGCGCGATCCGCGAACGGTGCGAGCCCGGTCGCCGCGAGCAGCGCATCGCGCCGCCGGCTGCGCGCCTGCGCGTGCAGGTTGAACAGGCGTGCGAAGAAATCGACGTTCTCGGCCACCGACAGCGTCGGGTACAGGTTGCGCCCGAGTCCCTGCGGCATGTAGGCGATGCGCTGCGCGAGCGCGTCGCGGTGCGCGTTCGAGCGCACGTCGCCGCCGAGCACCGTCACCGTGCCCTGCTGCAGGCGTTTGACGCCGGCGATCAGCCCGAGCAGCGTCGACTTGCCGACCCCGTCCGGCCCGATCAGCCCGATCATGCCGCCGGCCGGCAGCGTCAGCGTGCAGTCATCGAGCGCCGGCGTGCGGCCGTAGCGGTGGTGGACCGCCTCGATCACCGCGACCGGCGTGCGTTCCTCTGCGGACATCGCCGGATCGCGGCTCACGGCCGGCACGGCTGCGAGAGCTCGGTGCAGGCCAGCCGCGGCGGCCACGCGGCCTGTGCATCGAGTTTCACGTAGGCCATGCCCGGCAGGCCGGGCTTGGCGAGCGCGCGGTACTGCGGCGGCACCTGCACCTGCGCCTTGACGCGGAACGACAGCCGCTCGCGCTCCTCGCGCGTCTCGACCGACTTCGGCGTGAACTGCGCGCGGTCGGATACGAAGCTGATGCGCGCCGGCAGCGGCCGGTCCGGGAAGGCATCGAGCAGCACGCGCGCCTCGGCCCCGAGCGCGAGCCGCCCGGCGACGGTTTCGGGCAGGAACACGGTCAGCCAGGTGTCGTCGAGGTCGATCAGCGTCAGCACCTTGCCGCCGGCCCCGAGCACCTCGCCGGGTTCGGCCAGCCGGTACAGCACGCGGCCGTTGCGCGGCGCGCGCAGTTCGCCGTCCTCGAGCGCGATCTCGAGCTGGCGGACCTGGGCGGCGGCGGCCTCGATCGCCTGCTCGGTCTCGATGATGCGGATGCGCGCGGCGGCGCGCGAGGCGACCGCGCTGCGCTGGCGATGCTGGTCGGCGTCGAGCTTCTCGCGCGGCACGCCGCCGGATTTCACGAGGCTCTCGGAGCGTTCGAGCTGCTGCTGCGAGTAGGTCAGCTCGCTGTCGGCCAGATCGAGCTGCGCACCGGCATAGTCGCGATCGGCCTGCGCGCGCTTCAGCTCCGCCCGCGCCCGCGCAAGTGCGGCGGCTTCCTCGCGCAGGTCCATGCGTGCCAGCACCTGACCGGCCGTCACCGTGTCGCCTTCATCGACCAGCACCTCGGCGACGCGCGCCGCGCGCTTGGTCGCAACATCCAGCTCGGTGGCCTCGGCGCGACCGTTGCCGGCGACGATGCCGGCCGGCAGCGCCTCGGCCTCGCGCGCCTGCCAGTAACGCCAGCCGGCATAGCCGCCGCCGAGCGCGACGGCGGCGACGAGCAGCGGCACGACGATCTTCATGGCATCGACTCCCGGATCGGCTGGAAGGCGGCCGGAGTCTATCCGCCGCGGGCGGGGCTGCGCTGATCGGCGTCAGCCGCGCCGGGCATCGGACGTCGCCGCCGTCAGTGCAGTTCGACGTACTCGACCCAGACCAGCTCGCAGGCGCCGTTGCCGCTGTCCTCGCGACTCAGCGAACTGCGCCAGCGGAAGCCGTCCGCAGCGGTGGCCTCGACCAGCAGGCCGCCGAGCCGCACGCGCTGGCCGGGGCGGATCGCCAGCAGCTGGCGTTCGACGCCGGCATCGGCCGGGATCAGGTGCAGGTTGGCGCTGGAGCGCACGATCCCGGCCGGCGCGAGCGGGGGCGGGTCCTGATAGGCCCAGGTGTAGAAACGTGCGCCCTGGCGGATGTCGAGCCGGTCGATGACTGACTGATCCGACATCCGGCCCCAGCCGAAGGCCACGTCGAGCGGCGCGAGCGCGGCACCGGCATCGAGGCGGTAGCGCTCGGTCGCCAGCGCACGGGCATCGAGCTCGAAAGCGGCGAGCGGCTGCAGCCGGAAGCCGCGCAGCTCGAATGGAGGCGCGGTGGTGAGGCTCTGCAGGGGCGTGGCGTCGACGATCTGCCCGGCCGGCCAGCGCAGCGGCCGCGTGGCCTGCCAGTGCCAGCCGCCCCAGACGAGCACCAGCACGGCGAGGATCAGGAGCCGGTGCATCGGGGCAGGCCGGCGAGCGGACGTGAGCCGG
>NZ_DAOLKE010000207.1:0-6363 GCF_035331805.1 Plasticicumulans sp.
CAGGCGCCGGTCGCCGGGTTGTACCAAGTGCGCCCGGCGGCGGCCGCATACGGGCCGCGCGCCCAGCCGGCGGCGCCGTACCCGTAGCCGGGGCGATAGACCGCGCCGTAGCCGTAGGAGTAGTACGGGCGCGGCGCGCCGCCCCAGTACCACGGGCGGTACCAGTAGTCGTCGTCGTGATCGTGCAGCGCGTAGCCGAGCGCCATGCCGGCCCCGAACAGCAGCAGGCCGTTCATCACGTACTGGCCGTTGTAGCCGGCCGTGTAGCCGGTCGTGACCGTGGTCGGCGTGCTGTCGTAGACCTGCACGTAGGTGACGTTGTGCATCGGGCTGCTCGCCGGGATCGTGTAGAGCGCCGGCGGCACGCTCGTGCAGACCTGCCAGGGGCCCGCGGGCGCGGCGGCCTCGAACCAGACGCCGTCCTTGACCGCGTAGTAGCGATCGGCGACGGCGAGCACCGGATCGGAGGCGTTCGTGGCATAGCGCACGCCGTCACTGCCCTCGATCGGCCTGAAGCGCGGCTCGCCGGCGTAGTTCGCGCTGAATTTCAGGTCCGCGCGCTGCAGCGTCGCCTTCTGCGGCACCGAGGCGAGCCGCACGGCATCCTCGGCCGCCTCGGTGCCGGGCACCGACGCGAGCACCCAGGCGAGCGGATCGGTTTCGGGGATCTTCGCGAAGTCGGCCGGCAGCGAGGTCGTCGCTGCTTCCCACGGGCCTTCGAGGCTGGCGGCGCGGAACCAGCGCCCGGCGATCAGCAGGTAATGGCGACGCTCGCCGAGGTGCAGGAAGGCGGCGGACTCGGTGTTGCTGATCGCCTGCAGCTTCGTGCCGCGCACCGGGCGGTACTTCGGCGCCCCGCGCGTGATCAGCAGCTCGGCCGGTGCTTCGGCGTAATAGACGGCCGGGGTCTCGGCGAGGTGCTTGCCGGTGCCGGCCTGGCGCAGTTCGCCCCAGCTCTCCTCGGGCAGCTTCGCAAAGCCCGCCGGCATCGCCGCCGGCTGCGTCCACGGCCCGTCGCGCAGGCTGCGCGTCGTCAGCCACGATTCGCCGAGCAGCAGGTAGTAGGCCGGGCCGTCAGCAGCGGCATCGAGCAGCACGGTCGCCGGCGTGTTGACCGCCGCCTGCAGGCCGCTGTCGCCGACCGGCCGGAATTCGGGGGCACCGTAGAAGCCGAGCAGCGTCGCCGGCCGGGTGCTGTGGAAGATCAGCGGCGGATCGAGGCTCACCTGCACCGCGCGCTGTTCGAGCTTCTGCTGTTCGAGGTAGGGCAGCAGGCGATCGAGCGACACGACCAGCGGCTGGCCGTCGGGCAGCACCTCGCGCACGATCGCGGCGAGCCGCCCGGCTTCGAGCGGCTCCGCCTGCGCGAAGCGCGGCGTGTACACGGGCTTGCTCATCAGCACGGTGTTGCTGTCGCGGTCGATCTCGGTCGGCGTCGAGATTTCGAGCACGCCGTAGCGCGGCTCGCCCTTGCCGTTCTCGCGCACCGCGATCGCCGCGCGCAGGCGCAGCCGGGCCCAGTCGTCCCAGGCGTCGATCTGGGGCTCGTGGATCACGAGTTCCTGCTCGCCGTGGCGCCAGACGCGCGGCCAGCCCTCGTCGGCCGGCGGCTGTGCGGGGCTGGCGGCAGACGGGGTCTGGGCGGTGGCGGGCGGGGTCGGGGCGGCGAGGGCGGACAGCGAGCAGGCGAGCGCGGCGGCACAGAGCCAGCCGGCCGCGTTGCGGGCCGGTGTACGGCGGGTACAGGCGTGCATGACGGAAATACTCCGGACAGGGGCGGGGACCGGCAACGGGACGGGACGGGCCGGTGCCGGTTAGCATTGCTACATGCAGTGCAGCATCCGGCGCAGTAATGTCCAGCCGGTTTTTCTATGCTTGCCGTCCAGGGAAGCCCGGCACGCCCGGAACCGGTGCCCGCACACCGCTTCCGTGCCAGCCGGGTGCATCGATCCATCCTGACGCACACCCCCGTCACCCCGGCCTGCCGATACATGATTCCGCGCGCGCGGGACCGTGCGGGGCAGGCCGCGCTGCGGGATGCTGCAAGCTCTTCTACCGCCATCCATCCGATCCCAGGGAGCCCAAGACCGTGACCGCCCCGCGCCCCGCATCGCTGGCCGGCCTCGCCGGCGTCTGTCTGTTCGCCGCGCTTGCCGCCGCGCCCGCCGCCCGTGCCCAGCAGGCTCCGCCCCGTCCGCCGGCCGAGGTGACCGTCGTCGAGGTCGCGCCACGCAACACGCCGGCGCAGTTCGAGGCCACCGGCAAGACCGAAAGCTCGCGCCTCGTCGAGATCCGCGCGCGCGTCGAGGGCTATCTCGACCGCATCGCCTATCAGGAAGGCTCGGTCGTGAAGCAGGGCGACCTGCTGTTCCAGCTCGATCCGAAGCCGTTCGAGGCCGCACTCGACAGCGCCCGCGCCGCGCTCGCGCAGGCGCAGGCACGCGCCGTCAATGCCTCCGCGACGCTCAGGCGCGTGCGCCCGCTCGCGCAGGAGAAGGCGCTGAGCCAGAAGGACCTCGACGATGCGGTGGCCGCCGATCTCGAAGCCCAGGCCGCGGTCGCCGCCGCCAGGGCGCAGGTGCGCACGGCGGAGCTGAACCTCGGCTACACGACGATCCGCTCGCCGCTGACCGGCAAGGCCGGCGATTCGGCGCAGCGCGAGGGCTCGCTGGTGACGCCGGGCTCGGCCGGGCTGCTGACGACGCTGGTGCAGACCGATCCGATGTGGGTCGTGTTCGGCCTCGGCGAGCAGGACGTGCTGCGCTTTCGCAGCGGCGTGGCCGCCGGCACGCTGAAGACGCCGGGGCAGGGCAAGGTTGCCGTCGAGATCGTGCTCGCCGACGGGCGCGTGTTCCCGCAGCAGGGCGTGATCACCTACGTCGCGCCGACCGTCGATGCGCAGACCGGCACCGTGACGCTGCGCGCCGAGGTGCCGAATCCCGACGGCTCGCTGAGCCCGGGGCAGTTCGTGCGCACGCGCGCGGTCAACATCGAACTCGTCGATGCGCTGATGGTGCCGCAGCGCGCCGTGATGCAGGGCGCGAAGGGCAAGTTCGTGTACGTGGTCGTCGACGGCAAGGCCGAGGTGCGCCCGGTCGAGCCGGGGCAGTTCTACGGTGACCAGTGGATCATCACCAAGGGCCTCAAGGCCGGCGATCCGGTCGTCGTCGACGGTGCGATCAAGCTCGCACCGGGCGCGCCGGTGAAAGTCACCGGCCCGGCCAAGTGAGCGGAGGCGCCCCGAGATGATTTCGCGCTTCTTCATCGACCGCCCGGTGTTCGCCGGCGTGCTGTCGATCGTCATCGTCATCGCCGGCCTCGCGGCGATGAGCGGCCTGCCGATCGCGCAGTTCCCGGAGATCACGCCGCCGCTGCTGCAGATCACCGCGTCCTACCCCGGCGCCGACGCCGAAACCGCCTCCGGCACGGTCGCCGCGCCGATCGAGCAGCAGGTCAACGGCGTCGACAACATGATCTACATGCAGTCGAACAACTCGAACAGCGGTGACACCGGCCTGAACGTGTACTTCGACATCGGCACCGATGTCGATCGCGTGCTGACCGACCTCACCAACCGCGCCAACCTCGCCAATCCGCAGCTGCCGCAGGACGTGACGCGCAACGGCGTCGTGATCAAGAAGTCCTCGCCGAACATCCTGATGGCGATCACGATCCTGTCCGACGGCTCGCGCGACCCGAACGAGGTCGCCAACTACACATCGATCAACATCGTCGACGAGCTCAAGCGCATCCCCGGCGCCAACCAGGTGTCGATGTTCGGCCTCACCGACTACGCGATGCGCATCTGGCTGCGGCCCGACCGCATGGCCGAGCTCGGCATCACCACCGCCGACGTGCGCAAGGCCATCCAGGAGCAGAACACGCAGCCGGCGGCCGGGCGCATCGGGCAGGAGCCGACCGCCGGGCCGGTGCAGCTGTCGTTCCCGGTCACGGCGCGCGGGCGCCTCTCCACGCCCGAGGAGTTCGACGACATCATGGTGCGCTCGAACCCGGACGGCTCCTCGATCCGCATCCGCGACATCGCCCGCAGCGAACTCGGCATCCGCAGCTACGACGTGTCGAGCCAGTTGAACGGCAAGGACGCGACCGTGATCCTCGTCTACCAGCAGCCGGGCGCCAACGCGCTGACCGTCGCCACCGACATCCGCGCCGCGCTTGACCGGCTGTCGAAGAACTTCCCGAGCGGCGTCAGCTACGTCGTGCCCTATGACACGACCAAGTTCGTCGAGGTGTCGATCGAGGCGGTCATCCACACCTTCTTCGAGGCGGTCGTGCTCGTCGTCGTCGTCGTGTTCCTGTTCCTGCAGAACTGGCGCGCGACGGTCATCCCGCTGCTGGCGGTGCCGGTGTCGATCATCGGCACCTTCGCCGGCATGTATGCGCTCGACTTCTCGATCAACACGCTGACGCTGTTCGGCATGATCCTCGCGATCGGCATCGTCGTCGACGACGCGATCGTCGTCGTCGAGTCGGTCGAGCACAACATGGCGCAGGGCATGTCGCCGAAGGAGGCCGCGCGCCGGACCATGGACGAGGTCAGCGGCCCGGTGGTCGCCATCGTGCTGGTGCTCTGCGCGGTGTTCGTGCCGGTCGGCTTCCTCGGCGGCATCACCGGCCAGCTCTACAAGCAGTTCGCGATCACGATCGCGATCTCGGTCGTGATCTCCGGCATCGTGGCGCTGACGCTGTCGCCGGCCCTGGCCGCGGTGCTGCTGAAGCCCTCGCACGGCGAGAAGAACATCTTCTTCCGCGGCTTCGAGGCGGGCTTCCACAAGATCACCGGCGGCTACCTGCTCGGCGCGACCTTCCTGATCAAGCGCGCGCTGCTCGGCACGGTGCTGTTCGCCGGCGTGCTCGCGATCGCGTACGGGCTGTTCCGCACGGTGCCGACCAGCTTCGTGCCCGATGAGGATCAGGGCTATCTGATCGTCGCCGCCTTCCTGCCCGATGGTGCCAGCCTCGAACGCACGCGCGAGGTGGCCGAGCAGATCGCGAAGGAGGCGCAGCAGAACCCGGCGGTCGAGAACGTGCTGGCGCTCGGCGGCTTCAACATGCTCGACTCGCAGAACAAGCCGAACGCCGCGACCGTGTTCGTGCCGCTGAAGGACTGGAAGGAACGCAAGGACCCGGCGCAGTACGCCGATGCGGTGCGCAAGCAGCTGCAGCAGAAGTTCGCCGCCAGCATCGGCGATGCGATGGTGCTGGTGTTCAATCCGCCGCCGATTCCCGGCCTCGGCACCACCGGCGGTTTCGAGTTCTGGGTGCAGAACCGCGGCGAGGGCGGCACGGCGGCGCTCGAGAAGGCCGTGCATGAGCTGATCGCGAAATCCAAGGAGGAACCGGCGCTCGCCGGCCTGAGCACGCTGATCCGCGCCAACTCGCAGCAGCTGTTCGTCGATCTCGACCGCGACCGCGCGCGCTCGCTCGGCGTGCAGGTCACCGATGTGTTCGACCTGCTGCAGGGGCTGTTCGGTACCGTCTACGTCAACGACTTCAACAAGTTCGGCCGTACCTACCGCGTGATCCTGCAGGCCGAGCCGGACTACCGCACGCGGCCCGAGGACATCAACAAGGTCTACGTGCGCGCGTCGAGCGGCCAGATGGTGCCGCTGTCGGCGCTGGTGCAGCTGCGCTACACGACCGGCCCGGACAACGTCGCGCGCTTCAACGGCTTCGTCGCCGCGCGCATCAACGGCGGGCCGGCACCGGGCTATTCGTCCGGTCAGGCGCTGGCGGCGATGGAGAAGCTCGCGCGCGAGCACCTGCCGCCGAACATGTACTTCGAGTGGGCCGGCCAGGCCTTCCAGGAGAAGAAGGCCGGCTCGTCGTCGGCGCTCGCCTTCGGCTTCGGTCTGGTCATGGTGTTCCTGATCCTCGCCGCGCAGTACGAGAAATGGACGCTGCCGCTCAGCGTGCTGGTGGCGGTGCCCTTCGGCGTCTGCGGCGCGCTGATCGCGGTCTTCGCGCGCGGCCTCAACAACGACGTGTACTTCCAGATCGGCCTGGTGACGCTGATCGGTCTGGCGGCGAAGAACGCCATCCTGATCGTCGAGTTCGCCGTCGAGTACCGCCACGCCGGGCGCTCGGCGATGGATGCCGCGCTCGAGGCCGCACGGCTGCGCTTCCGGCCGATCGTGATGACCTCGCTCGCGTTCATCCTCGGCTGCGTGCCGCTCGCGATCAGCAGCGGTGCCGGCGCCAACAGCCGCATCTCGATCGGCACCGGCGTCATCGGCGGCATGCTCGGCGCGACCGTGCTCGCGATCTTCTTCGTGCCGCTGTTCTACCGGCTGTTCGACCGGGGTGAAGGCCAGGGCCACGGCCACGCCGAAGCGCCGTCCG
>NZ_DAOLKE010000208.1:0-6351 GCF_035331805.1 Plasticicumulans sp.
AGCTGCTCGGCGCGCGCGCGCACGAACCGCTGCGCGAGCTGCTGCGCGGCGTGCCGGATGTCGAGCGCATCCTCGCGCGCGTGGCGCTGAAATCGGCACGCCCGCGCGATCTCGGCGGCCTGCGCGCGGCACTCACGCGCCTGCCGGCGCTGCGGGCCGGCGCGGACGGCATCGACTCCCCGCGCCTCGGCGAGCTGTGCGCGGACTTCGGCGAGCATCCGGACACGCTCGCGCTGCTCGAACGCGCGCTGGTCGAGCAGCCGCCGCTGCTGACCCGCGACGGCGGCATGATCGCTGCCGGTTTCGATGCCGAACTCGACGAGCTGCGCGCGCTGTCGGAGAACGCCGATCAGTTTCTCGTCGATCTGGAAGCGAAGGAGCGCGAACGCACCGGCCTGAACCTGAAGCTCGGCTACAACCGCGTCACCGGCTACTACATCGAACTGACGCGCGCCGCCGCCGGCACCGTGCCGGTGCACTGGCACCGGCGCCAGACGCTCAAGGGCGTCGAGCGCTACATCACGCCCGAGCTGAAGGCCTTCGAGGACAAGGTGCTGTCGGCCCGCGAACGGGCGCTGGCGCGCGAGAAGGCCTTGTACGATGGCCTGCTCGATGCGCTGATCGCCGGACTCGGGCCGCTGCAGCGCCTCGCCGCGGCCCTCGCCGAACTCGACGCGCTGACGACGCTCGCCGAGCGCGCCGGGGCACTCGACCTGGCCTGCCCTGAACTCACCGACGAACCCGGCATCGATATCGTCGCCGGCCGCCACCCGGTGGTCGAGCAGGTCAGCGACGCGCCCTTCGTGCCGAACGACCTGCGCTTCGACGACAGCCGCCGGCTGCTGGTGATCACCGGCCCGAACATGGGCGGCAAGTCGACCTACATGCGCCAGACGGCGCTGATCGTGCTGCTTGCGCACATCGGCAGCTACGTGCCGGCGAAGAGCGCCCGCATCGGCCCGGTCGATCGCATCTTCACGCGCATCGGTGCGGCCGATGATCTCGCCTCCGGGCGCTCGACCTTCATGGTCGAGATGACCGAGACCGCCAACATCCTGCACAACGCCACCGCCGGATCGCTGGTGCTGATGGACGAGATCGGCCGCGGCACCTCGACCTTCGATGGCCTGTCGCTCGCCTGGGCCTGCGCACACAGGCTGGCGCAGATCGGCGCATGCACGCTGTTCGCGACGCATTACTTCGAGCTGACGCGCCTGCCCGACGAACACGCCGGCATCGCCAACGTGCATCTCGACGCGGTCGAGCACGGCGAGGGCATCGTGTTCCTGCACGCGCTGCAGGACGGCCCGGCCAGCCGCAGCTACGGGCTGGCGGTCGCCGCCCTCGCCGGCATGCCGAAGCCGGTGGTCGCGGCGGCGCGGCGCAAGCTGAAGGAACTCGAACGCGTGCCGGCGCGTCGCGCGCAGCTGCCGGCCGAGCCCGATCCGCAGCTTCCGCTGTTCGCGCCGGAACCGAATGCCGTGGTCGAGGCCCTCAGCGGCATCGATCCGGACAGCCTGAGTCCGCGCGAGGCCCTCGCCGCGCTCTACCACCTGAAATCCCTGCTGCCCTGAGCCGGCCGCAGCCCGGCACGCTTTGAGCTGCCGGCACCCGGCCGTACACTGCGCGGCCTGCCGCCGCATCCAGACCGGTTTTTCGTCTGTCTGTTGTCTGCCTGCCTGCTTGTGTTGTTTGAACGAGGGATACCGCCATGACGTTCGTCGTCACCGAAAACTGCATCAAGTGCAAGTACACCGACTGCGTCGAGGTCTGCCCGGTCGACTGCTTCCACGAAGGCCCGAACTTCCTGGTCATCGATCCCGAGGAATGCATCGACTGCACGCTGTGCGAACCGGAATGCCCGGCCGAGGCGATCTTCGCCGAGGACGACCTGCCGGCCGGTCAGGAGCACTTCATCCAGCTCAACGCCGATCTCGCCAAGGACTGGCCGGTGATCACCGAGCAGAAGGATCCGCTGCCCGACGCGCAGGACTGGGACGGCAAGCCCGGCAAGCTCGGCGAGCTGATCCGCTGATCTCCCCGCCCGCCCGCTTTCCGAGCCAGTCGCAAACACGCCGATGAACGATCCGCAGCAGACGTATCACTTCAACGTCGGGCTCCAGACCTTCCAGCCCTACGTCATCGACAACTCCATGCAGGTGCCGGTGCTCGTCGAGTTCCGCTCCGGCAGGTCGGAACAGAGCCGTGCGCTCGGCGCGACGCTGGAGAAACTCGCCGCCGAGTACCACGGCGACTTCCTGCTCGCGATCGTCGATGCCGACCGCGAGGTCCAGATCGCGCAGCACTTCGGCGTGCGCACGCTGCCGACCGTGCTGATCGTGTTCCAGGGCCAGATCGTCGATGCGCTCGCCGGCGTGCAGCCCGAGACCGAATACCGCCGGCGCATCGACCAGTACCGGCCGCGACCGGCCGACAAGGTCATCGCCGAATCCGAGGCGCTGTGGGAATCCGGCGAGCGCGAGGCGGCGGTGCGCCGCCTGCTCGAAGGCCTGCGCGAGAGCCCGGCCGAGCCGGACCTGCAGGTGTCGCTGGCCGCGAAGCTGCTCGATCTCGGCCGCTACAAGGAAGCCGGCAACATCCTGCGCAAGCTCCCCGAGGAGCTGCAGCGCATGGACCCGGTGCCGGAGCTGCTCGCGCGCCTCGAAGTCGCCGAGGCCGCGCCGAAGGGCATCGACACCGTGCCGCTCGAAGCCCGGCTCGCCGCCGACCCGAACGACCACGCCGCCCGTCTCGAACTGGCCGAGGCGCTGCTCGGGGCCAGCGAGCACGAGGGCGCCGCCGCGCAATACCTCGAACTGATGCGCCGCAGCCGCGCCTTCGGCGACGACGCCGGGCGTCAGGGCCTGCTGAAGCTGTTCGAGCTGCTCGGCAACGAGCACCCGGTCACCGGCACCTTCCGCCGGCGCATGGCCTCGCTGCTGCTGAACTGATCCCGCCGTCAGCCCGATGAAGTCAACCCGATGAAAACGGGGCCGCGAGGCCCCGTTTTCGTGCCGGCCGGTTATGCGCGGCCTGTCCGCGCCTCAGCGCAGCTCGGGATGGTCGAGCATCATCACCAGCCGCGCCGCCGGCACGTAGCCGGGCACCAGATCACCGTTTTCGAGCACGATGGTCGGCGTGCCCTGCACGCCGACCTGGTTGCCGAGTTCGTATTCCTTCGCGACCGGGTTGTCCGGGCAGCTCGCCTTCGCGACCGCCTGGCCCTTCTTGGCACTGGTGATCGCCGCCTTCGGGTCCTCGGCACACCAGACGCTGACGGCCTTGTCATAGGACTCGCCGCGCAGGCCGCTGCGCGGATAGGCGAGATAGCGCACGCGGATGCCGGCGCGCAGGTAGTTGTCGATCTCCGAATGCAGCTTGCGGCAGTAGCCGCAGTCGATGTCGGTGAACACCGTCACCGTGTGCTTGGCCTGCACCGGACCGGGTGGCGCGAACACGATCATGTCGGATTCCGGCACCGCGGCGATCGCCCGCACGCGCAGCTGGCCGCTGCGTGCCTCGGTCAGGTTCTCGCCCTTGTCGATGTCGACCAGATCGCCGCGCAGCACGTAGCGGCCATCGGCGCTGACGTACAGCACGCGCGCCCCGAGGATGACCTCGTACAGGCCCGGCACCGGCGTCGGGTTCACGGCATCGGGCTTGCGGCCGTCGAGCACGGCACTGAGCCGCGTCAGGTCGGGACCGGCCGCGGGCGCGGCCTCTCCGGCGGCAGCGGTCGCCGTACCCAGGGCGATCGCGAGGGCGGCGAACAGGGGTTTCAGCATGGCGGGATTCCGTATCGGGTCATCCGGGGAAGGGCGGCAGCGTAACGCGCGGCCTGCGCCCGCGCACCCGGCACATACGCAGGGCAGCCCTGCCGCAGATGCATCGGTCGAACGACGGCCGCGGACGACGGCCCGCCGCTAGCCGCGCGGGTGGTGGCGCTCGTGCAGGCGCTTCAGGCGCTCGCGCGCGACGTGCGTGTAGATCTGCGTCGTCGACAGATCCGAATGCCCGAGCAGCAGCTGCACGACGCGCAGGTCGGCGCCATGGTTGACCAGATGCGTCGCGAAGGCATGGCGCAGCGTATGCGGTGACAAGCGCATCGGGTCGATACCGGCGGTCATCGCGTAGCGCTTGATCAGGTACCAGAAGTTCTGCCGCGTCATCGATTCGCCGCGCGAGGTCACGAACAGCGCCTCGGTGAGCCGCATGCCGAGCAGCGCCGGACGGGCCTCGGCGAGATAGCGCTCCAGCCAGTCGAGCGCGGTCTCGCCGATCGGCACCAGCCGCTCCTTGTTGCCCTTGCCGCTGACGCGCAGCACACCGCCGCGCGGGTTGACCTGATCGCGACCGAGCGTGACCAGCTCGCTGACGCGCAGGCCGGTCGCGTACAGCAGTTCGAGCATGGCGCGATCGCGCAGCCCGAGCGAGGTGCCGGCATCGGGCGCCGCCAGCAGCGCCTCGACTTCGGCTTCCGACAGCGAGCCCGGCAGCCGGCGGCCGAGCTTCGGGGTTTCGATCGCGCCGGTCGGGTCGACGGCGATGCGGCCGTGGCGCAGCTGATGACGGTAGTAATGCCGCAGCGCCGACTGCAGCCGCGCGAGGCTGCGCGGCGACAGCGTGTGGCGGGCGGCCAGATAGGCCTGCAGGTCAGCGGCGCCGGCCTGCAGCAGCGTCATGCCGCAGCGCCTGAGCGACAGCCAGCCGGCGCAGGCGCGCAGATCGGCGCGATAGGCCGCGAGCGTGTTGGTGCTCAGGCCCATCTCCATCCAGACCTCGTCGATATAGGCCTCGATCGCCGTTTCTTCCGTTGCCGGCACGATCGCGGTCAAGGCGCCGGCATCCTGCTCCGGCATACTGCCGATTCCGTCATCCATCTCCCTGGTGCTCCTGCTGATGTTGCATCCGTCTGTGCGCCCCTGCCTCGGATTCGCCGCCTGCAGCGGGACGGGCAAGACAACGCTGCTGCTCGAACTGATCCCGCGGCTCGTGGCGGCCGGCCTGCGGCTCGGACTCGCCAAGCACAGCCACCACGCCCTCGACCTCGACCGTACCGGCAAGGACAGCCAGCGGCTGCGGATGGCCGGTGCCGCGCAGGTGGTGGTGGCCGCACCGCGACGGCTGGCGCGCATCGAGGCCTGCAGCCGCAACCTGGCGGAATGTCTGGCGCTGCTCGCACGCGCGCCGGCCGCCCCGGACCTGATCCTCGTCGAGGGCTGGAAGCATGCGCCGATTCCCAGACTCGAACTGCACCGGCCGGCACTCGGACAGCCGCTGCTCGCCCCTGCCGACCCGCTGATCCTCGCCGTCGCCTGCGATGCGCCCCCGCACACCCCGGCCGGCGTGCCGCTGCTGCCGCTCGGCGATGCGGATGCCATCGCCGCCTGCGTGCTAGGCTGGCTCGCCGCCGGTCGCCTCGGGTGATGCACGGCAGCATAACGAACTTTCCCGTCCCGACCGTATTGCCGGCTGAGCATGACCCCATCTGCATCAAACCCGAAGCGCGCACTCAGCGTCCTCGTCACCGGCTGTTCGAGCGGCATCGGCCATTGTGCTGCGCACGGCCTGCGCGCACGCGGTCACCGCGTGTTCGCCGCGGCGCGGCGCAGCGCCGATGTCGAACGGCTGCGGGCGGAAGGACTGGAAGCGGTCATGCTCGATCTGGATGACGATGCCGGCATCGGCTCGGGTCTCGATGCCGTGCTTGACGCCACCGGCGGCCGGCTCGATGCGCTGTTCAACAATGGTGCCTACGGCCAGCCCGGCGCGGTCGAGGATCTCACGCGCGCCGCCCTGCGCGAGCAGTTCGAAACCAACCTGTTCGGGACCGCGGTGCTGACCAATCGCGTGATTCCGGTCATGCGCCGCCAGGGGCACGGCCGCATCGTCATGAACAGCTCGCTGCTCGGCTATGCCGCAATGGCCTACCGCGGCGCCTACAACGCCAGCAAGTTCGCGCTCGAAGGCCTGACCGACACGCTGCGCCTCGAACTCGCCGGCAGCGGCATCCACGTCAGCCTGATCGAACCCGGCCCGATCACCAGCCGCTTCCGTGCCAACGCCGAAGCCGCCTTCCATCGCCACATCGACCCGGCGGGCAGCGTGCATCGCGCCGCCTACGTGGCGATGGCCGAGCGCCTCGCCAGACCCGGCCCGGCCGCCCCGTTCACGCTCGGCCCGGAAGCGGTGCTCGACAAGCTCGTGCATGCGCTCGAAAGCCCGCATCCGCGTCGCCGCTATCCGGTCACGCTACCGGCACATGCGTTCTGGTGGCTGCGCCGGCTGCTGCCGTTCTGCCTGATCGACCGCATCCTCGCCGCCGCCGGCGGCAGCGGCAGGCGCTGAACT
>NZ_DAOLKE010000209.1:0-6345 GCF_035331805.1 Plasticicumulans sp.
CGTGGCACGGCGCCCGCGACCGGCTCGCGGAAGTGGCGACCTCGCTCGGCCTGCTGAGCGGCACGCTCGGCAAGATCGCCCGCGACCTGTCGCTGCTGATGCAGACCGATACGGCAGAGGCCTTCGAACCGGCCGGCGCCGGCCGCGGCGGCTCCTCGACCATGCCGCACAAGCGCAATCCGGTCGGCTGTGCCGTCGCGCTCGCGGCAGCCGTGCGCGTGCCGAACCTGGTCGCGACCATGCTCGCGGCGATGGTGCAGGAACACGAGCGCGGACTCGGCGGCTGGCATGCGGAATGGGAGACGCTGCCGGAGATCGCAACCCTCGCCGGCGGCGCGCTCGCGCAGTTGCACGCGGTGCTCGCGGGGCTGGAGATCGACGCGGCGCGCATGCGCGCCAACCTCGACGCCACCTACGGCCTGACGCTCGCCGAGGCCGTGATGATGGCGCTCGGCGAGCGCATCGGCCGGCTCGATGCCCACCACCTGATCGGGAGCGCCTGCCGAAGCGCGCTCGCCGGACAACGCCCGCTGCGTGCAGTGCTCGGCGAGATGCCGGCCGTCACCGAACACCTGGCGCCGGCCGAACTCGACCGCCTGCTCGACCCGGCCGCGTATCTCGGCGCAACCGGGGTCTTCGTCGAGCGCGTGCTGAGCGCCCATGCCCGCGCCGCCGCCGCCATGCGCCCCTGAACCGCCCCGTACCCGCCCCGGAGACCGCCTTCATGAACATTACGAATTTCATCAATACAGAGACAGGCATCATCCATTACCGCCTCGACGGCCCGGCCGGCGCGCCGGTGCTGATGCTGTCGAACTCGCTCGGCACCGACCTGACGATGTGGGATGCGCAGCTGCCGGCCTTCGCCGCCGGCTACCGCGTGCTGCGCTACGACACGCGCGGTCACGGCGCCAGTCCGGTCACGCCCGGCCCGTACACGATCGAGCAGCTCGGCCGCGACGCGCTGGCGCTGCTCGACGCCCTCGGCATCGGACACGCGCACTTCTGCGGCCTGTCGATGGGCGGCATGGTCGGTCAGTGGCTCGGCGTGCACGCGCCGCAGCGCCTCGGACGGCTCGTGCTCGCCAACACCGCCGCCCGCATCGGTCCGGCCGAACTCTGGGACCGGCGCATCGCGGCGGTGACCGCCGGCGGCATGGCGGCGATCGCCGATGGCGTCCTCACGCGCTGGTTCACGGATGGCTACGTCGCGCGCGCGCCGCAGTCCGTCGCGCGCGTGCGTGCCGTGCTCGAAGCCACCGACCCGGCCGGCTACACCGCAGCCTGCGCAGCCGTGCGCGACATGGACCAGCGCGCGGTGGTCACGCGGATCGCGGTGCCGACGCTGGTCATCGCCGGCACGCATGATCTGGCGACGCCGCCGGCCGATGGCCGCTGGCTCGCCGGGGCGATCGGTGGCGCGCGCTACGTCGAGTTCGACGCCGCCCACCTGTCGAACCTCGAAGCCGAGGCCGGCTTCACGGCTGCGGTGCTCGGCTTCCTCGGCGACTGAGCCGACGGCGACCCGCCGCCGCCCCGTCCGTTTTTCCCGCCGTCCTGCCAGACGGTGGCGCCGCGTGCGCCGCCGGCGGACGCGGCTTGCCCGGCGGTACGCACCGTCCCCCCGACAGACCGGCAGCCAGCCGGCGATCCACCACCAGAGCAGGAGACCTCCACGATGTCGCAGTCCACCGCCAGACCCGCCAGACCCGCCGCGCCCGCGGTTTGCGTCCTCGCCACCGGCCTGGGTCTGTGCAGTGCGCTCGCCGCCGCCGAAACCACGCTCTACGGTGGCGTGCGCCTCGGTCTCGATTACGTCGATGTGAAGACCACCGGCCAGAGCAACTGGGACGTGATCAACGAGACCTCGCGCTTCGGCATCAAGGGCTCCGAGGACCTCGGCGGTCTCACCACGATCTGGCAGTTCGAGTTCGGCGTGCCGGCCGATGGTTCCGGCAGCGCGGCCATCACCAAGCGCCTGAGCTGGGTCGGACTCAAGGGCAGCCTCGGCACGGTCGCGATCGGCCGGCAGTGGACGCCGTACTTCCTCGCCACCTCGCTCGATGACGTGTTCAACAGCGACGACACCTCGGTCAGCTACTACTTCCTCGGCCTGCCGCACCGCTGGGACGACATGATCAGCTACACCTCGCCGGACTGGGGAGGCTTCAGCCTGGCCGGCGCCTTCGTGCTCAACGGCGCCGGCAACGGTCTCGACGGCGCGCAGGCGAAGCAGGACGGCGTCGATGCCTGGGACATCGCCGCGATCTACCGCCAGGGGCCGCTCGTGCTCGGGGCGGCCTACCAGCGTTACGGCAGCGCCGGCGTCGACGGCAACACGCAGTTCCCGGCCGGCAGTACGCAGTGGGGGCTGGCCGCGTCGTACCGCCTGGGCGACGTGAACCTGATCGGCGCCTGGCATCAGGCCCACCTCAACGATGCGCGCGATTCGAAGCCCTCGGTCTACGGCCTGACCGGCGAGTACTTCATCGGCCCGACCCACGTCGTGCGCGCCGGCTACGGCCACTACGACCCGGACGCGGCGAGCGGCAAGGACTACGACCAGTACAAGCTCGGCTACCAGTACAACTTCAGCAAGCGCACGCGCACCTGGATCGAGTACTCGCACTTCGACTACCGCAGCCCCGGCGCCAAGGTCGCGGCGATCGGCCAGGAGTACGACAACGTCCAGATCGGCATCCGCCATGACTTCTGAGGGGCAGCGTTGCGACGCACGCACGCGCCGCCGGTGCCGGCCCGGCCGGTGGCAGCCGTCCCTGACGGCGCACCCGGATCACAACGAGGAGGAGATGCAATGAACCAGAAAAAACCCGTCTACGTGCTGAACGGCCCGAACCTGAACCTGCTCGGCCAGCGCGAGCCGCAGACCTACGGCCGCACCACGCTCGCCGAGCTCGAGGCCGCCTGCCGCGCTGCCGGCGAGGCGCTCGGGCTCGATGTCGACTGCCGCCAGACCAACCACGAAGGCGTGATGCTCGACTGGATCCACGCGGCACGCACGCAGGCCGCCGGCATCGTCATCAACCCGGGCGGCTGGACGCACACCTCGGTGGCGCTGCGCGATGCGCTCGCCGCGAGTGAGCTGCCGATCGTCGAAGTCCACATCAGCAACATCCACCGCCGCGAAGCCTTCCGGCAGCACTCCTACGTCTCGGCCGTCGCCATCGGTGTGATCTGCGGCCTCGGCACCCGGGGCTATGAGTACGGCCTGCAGGCCCTGCAGCAGCATTTCGAGGAGAACCCGTCATGAGCACCGCCTGCGCCCCTGCCACCGCGCGAAGCGCCGATCCGTCCGAACAGCGGCCCGATCACTTCCTCGTCGGCCTGATCGGCGAGGGCATCCAGCTGTCGCGCTCGCCGGCCCTGCACGAGACCGAAGGCGCCGCGCTCGGGCTGAAGGTGCATTACCGCATCATCGACCTCGAACGCCTCGGCCGCGGCCCCGAGGCCCTGCCCGAGCTGCTGGCGGCGGCCGAGCTGACGGGCTTCGCCGGGCTCAACATCACGCACCCGTGCAAGCAGGCGGTGCTGCCGCTGCTCGACGAACTTTCAGATGCGGCGCGCGCGATCGGTGCGGTCAATACCGTGGTGTTCCGCAACGGCCGGCGCATCGGCCACAACACCGACGCCTCGGGCTTTGCCGAGGGCTTGCGCCGCGGCCTGCCCGATGCGCCGATGACGCGCGTCGTGCTGGTCGGGGCCGGTGGCGCCGGCGCGGCGGTCGGCTACGCGGCGCTCGAACTCGGCGCCGGCCACCTGACGGTGTTCGACCGCGACGGTGAGCGCGCCGCGGCCCTCGCCGACCGGCTCTGCAGCCACTTCGGCCCGCTGCGCGCGAGTGCGAGCACCGATCTGGCCGCGGCGCTGGCGCCGGCCGATGGCCTGATCCACTCGACACCGCTCGGCATGGCGAGCCACCCCGGCACGGCGGTGCCGGCGGCGCTGCTGCGGCCGGCGCTGTGGGTGGCCGAGGTCGTGTACTTCCCGCTCGAAACCGAACTGCTGCGCACGGCGCGCGCGCTCGGCTGCCGCACCGTCGACGGCGGCGGCATGGCTACCTTCCAGGCGAGCGGCGCCTTCGCGTGGTTCACCGGCATCGAGCCTGACCGCGAGCGCATGCGCGCGCATTTCCTGTCGATGCTCGACTGAAGCCGCGCCCGGCCGGCGCCGTGACCGGAGCCGGCCGGCGCCCCCTGCGCTTGAGGCAGTGCAAGTTATGTCCGAGATCCTCGGCATCACCGCCCCGATCTTCCTGATCGTCGCTGCCGGCTACGCGGCCGTGCGCCTCGGTCTGCTCGTGCGCAGCGAGCTGCGCACGCTCGGTGCTTTCGTGATCCACATCGCGCTGCCGGCACTGATCCTGCGCACGCTGACGCAGCCGGGTTTCGTGACGGCCTTCGATGGCGCCTACCTGCTCGGCTACGCCGGCGGTTCGCTGGTGCTGTTTGCCGCCGGGCTGCTGTATGCCGCGCGCGTGCAGGGGTGGAATCTGGGGGCTGCGGCGCTGTACGGCGCCGGCATGAGCTGTTCGAACAGCGGTTTCATC
Source organism: Plasticicumulans sp. (assembly GCF_035331805.1). Classification (NCBI taxonomy): domain Bacteria; kingdom Pseudomonadati; phylum Pseudomonadota; class Gammaproteobacteria; family Candidatus Competibacteraceae; genus Plasticicumulans; species Plasticicumulans sp. The sequence continues at coordinate 4,568 of NZ_DAOLKE010000209.1, forward strand.
GGCTATCCGATCGTCGCGCAATGGCTTGGCCCCCGGGCCGCGCTGGCGCTGGCGCTGACGCTGATCGTCGAGAACCTGCTGATGCTGCCGCTGCTGATGACGCTGGCCGAAGCCGGCAGCGGACACGGTACGCTGCGCCAGGGGCTGCTGCGCGCCGCGGCCGGACTGCGGCGCAATCCGATCGTGATCGCGATCGTGCTCGCCTGCGTCTGCGCGCTGTTCGAACTGCGCCCGCCGACCGCGCTCGCGCGCGCGATCGATCTGCTCGCGCAGGCCTCGGCGCCGGTGGCGCTGTTTACGATCGGTGGCACGCTGGTCGGCTTGCGCGTCGAAGGACTGCGCGGCGACATCATGCGCATCGCCGGCGCCAAGCTGCTGCTGCATCCGCTCGCGGTCGCCGGCGCACTGCTGCTGCTGCCACCGGCCGATCCGGTGCTCACGGCCGCAGCGATCGGCTACGCGGCGATGCCGATGCTCAGCATCTATCCGATCTTCGGCCAGAAGTACGGCGACGCGACCCTCTGCGCCGCGGCGCTGATGGTCGCGACCCTGCTCGCAGCGCTGACGGTCAGCGCGTGGATCGCGCTGCTCGGTCGCCCCGGCTGGCCGGGACACTGAGCGGAAGATGCACGGGGCAGCACGCATCCCGGCGGGTGGTGATCGTATCGATCGCGGCCGAGCTGGTTGCACGGCCGGGACGCTGCGACGCTGAAGCCGCCGGTCCGGACGTGACAGCAGGGCGGCGTGATCGCCGCCCTGCTGCTGCTGCCGGCCGTGGCCGGCGGACAGGTTCAGCCCTCGGTGGCCGGCACTGTCTTCGGCGCGGGCGACACATGCTTGCCGTGCGGCTGCGACTTGTGTCCGTGCTCCAGCGCCTGCAGCGCCGCGTCGTACTCGGCCTTGCTCAGCTTGCCGTTGCGGTTGGTGTCGGCCTTGCCGAAGTCCAGACCTTCAATGCCGCGCGTCTGCGCCAGCGTCAGATAACCGAGCTTGCCCTTGTCCAGATGCGCGAAGCTCGGGTACTCGTGGTGCTCGCCTGTTCCGGCTTCGGTTCCGGCCCCGGTTTTCACTTCGGTCCTGGCTTCCGGCTTGGTTTCCGGTTTGGTTTCCGGTTTGGCATGCGTCACGGCCGGCTGCGTCGGCTGCGTGCCGCTGACCTCGGGGCGGGCGCTGTCGAGCGGCTGCACGACCCTGGTATCGGTGGCCGCCGCCGGCGGGGTGGCGGGCTGAACGCTCGCCGCCGGCGTCTTCGGCGCCACGGCGGGGGCGGGTTCAGTCGCCGTCGCGGCGAGCGCATACCCGCCGCCCAGCGAGCAGACCACGGTAACGGCAGCGGCGATCAGCGACTTGTGCATGTTCATGGCGGTGTGACCTCGGATGAGCCGGATCCCTGGATCGGATCCCTGGGCCGGAGCTCCGGATCATTCCGCAGCTTCCGGGCAAGCCTTTCGGACCTGCTGCCCGCCCCGGATGTCAGGCGCCGTGCCATGTCGGATTTTGCCATCACGATCAGGTGCTTGTGCGGTGCAACATCCACCGTGACCCGGCACCGCATGCTGCCTTGCGTCGCTGCGCAGCGACGCCCGTCGCGCCCGCTCTGCTGCATGTCCCTGATCACAGAAGCCGGCAGCAGTGTCGCCGCCGGGGAACGCGCTGCAGGAGCCGCCCGCACTGTACCGTCGCGCGCGACCTCGGCTGGAAGCGAATCCAGTGCCGCCCGCGTGCTCAGCCGAGCGTCGTGTCGAGCACCATCATCACCGCGAAGCCGGCCATCAGCC
>NZ_DAOLKE010000210.1:0-6316 GCF_035331805.1 Plasticicumulans sp.
CACCGGTGCGGCCGGCGCAGCCGGCAGCGGCTGGCCGACCAGCGGTTCGGTCGGAGTCAGCGGGGCCGGGGCATCGAGCGGCATGACCTCGACGCCCGGGGCCGGCGGCGGCAGCGGTCGTGTCCGGCTGGCGGCCGGGGCGCGCGTGCGGTCCTCGACCGGAGCCCCGAAGGGCGAGGGAGCGGTACAGCCGGCTGCCAGCAACAAGGCCAGCAGCGGAGCGAGGCGCCAGGGCGCCGGCGGCCGGGGCAGCGTCGTCATTGCATGAGTCTCCGGAAGAAGTCGCCGATGGAATCGTTGTTGGACGGGGCGGCGGTGCGCGGTTCAGCGCTGCCACCCGCGACGGGTTCCTCGCTGCCGGTGTCGCCGTTCGTGTCCATGCCGCCGCCAGCATACCCTTCGGGCGGCACGTATCCGGCATGACACGGCGCCAGCGCGCGCGGTTCGGAGCCGGCAAGGAACGGCAGCATCAGGGTGTTGTGGCAGTTGCGATCGGCCAGTCCGCCGGAGGCGCGATCGACCGCGATCGTCGCGACCTCCAGCGGCGGTGCCGGATCGAGCGGCGTCAGCGGCAGCTGCTTCATCAGGTCGACCCAGGTGCGCAGTGCGCCGGTGGCGCCCGACAGGCCGGTCGGCTGGTTGTCATCGCGCCCGACCCAGACCAGCGCCATCAGGTTGCCGCTGAAGCCGGCGAACCAGGAATCGCGCAGGTCGTCGGTGGTGCCGGTCTTGCCGGCCAGGCCGAGTTTGCGGTCGAAGGCCTTGCCGGCGAGGCCGGCGGCCGTGCCCTCACGCACGACGGCCTGCATGGCGTTGATGATCAGATAGGCCGGGCCGGGCTTGACCACCTGCTGGATGTCGAGCGGATAGCGGCTGAGCGGCTTGCCGTCCTTGGTCGTGACCTCGCGGATCGCGCGCAGCGGCGCACGGAAGCCGCCGCTCGCGAGCGTCTGGTACATCTGCGCGATCTCGAACGGCGTCAGGTCGGCGGCTCCGAGCACCAGCGACGGGTTGGTACGCAGGTTCTGGCGGGCGCCGAGGCGCTTCATGATGTCGACGACGCGCTCCATGCCGATCTGCTGCGCGATCCACGCCGTCGGCACGTTCATCGACTTGGCCAGCGCGTCGCGCAGCATTACGCGGCCGCGGTAGCGCTTGTCGTAGTTGTGCGGCGACCAGTCACCGCCACCGCCGGGAATGCGCCAGGTGAAGGGTTCATCGTGCAGGCTGCTCGCGAGCGAGTAGTGCTCGGAATCCTCCAGGGCCGCCAGATACACGGCGGGCTTGAGCAGCGAGCCGGCCGGGCGGCGCGCATCGAGCACGCGGTTGAAGCCGGCCAGACGCACGTCGCGCCCGCCGACCAGCGCGTAGACCTCGCCGTTGTCGGGGCTCGCGAGCACGACCGCGCCCTGCAGCGTGTCGGGCTTCATGCGCTGGGATTTCTCCAGCACCGGCAGCGAGGCGAGCAGCGTCTGTTCGGCGATGTCCTGCATGCGCGGGTCGAGCGTCGTGAAGATGCGCAGGCCCTCGGAGGTCAGGTCCTCCTCGCGGTAGCTCTCGCGCAGCTGGCGCTGCACCAGATCGACGAAGTTCGGATACAGCGTCAGGCCGTTGGTCTGGCGCTCAACCACGCCGAGCGGGGCCGCCTTCGCTTCGGCCGCAGCGACGGCGTCGATGTAGCCGAGCTCGGTCATCGCTTCGAGCACGATCGCGCGGCGTTCCTTGGCGCGCTCCGGGTGCCGGCGCGGGTCGTAGTACGACGGGCCCTTGACCAGCCCGACCATCAGCGCCATCTGCGGCAGCGTCAGCTCGCCGAGCGGCCGGTCGAAGTAGAAGCGCGCGGCGCGGCCGAAGCCGTGGATGGCGCGGGCGCCGTCCTGACCGAGGTAGATCTCGTTCGAATACGCTTCGAGGATGTCGTCCTTCGAGTAGTGCGCATCGATCAGCACGGCCATCAGCATCTCGTTGAGCTTGCGCGTCAGCGTGCGCTCGTTCGAGAGGAAGAAGTTCTTGACCAGCTGCTGCGTCAGCGTGCTCGCGCCCTGCACGGTGCGACCGGCGCGCAGGTTGGCGATCGCCGCGCGCGCCACGCCCTTGAGGTCGATGCCGAAGTGCTCGAAGAAGGTGCGGTCCTCGGTCGCCACCAGCGCATCGACGAGCGGCTTCGGCAGGTCCTGGCGACGCACCAGCACGCGGTCCTCGTGATGTGCCGGGTAGATGCCGGCGATCTCGAACGGCTCCAGGCGCAGCACGTCGGGCGAAGGCTGGCCGTCGAGGCCGTCGAGGCCGACCAGCGTGCCATCCCGGAAACCGACCCGCACGTGGCGCGAGGCCTCGGTGCCGTCCCAGAACGCGAAGCCGCGCGTGCTCAGTTCGAGCGTATCGCCGTTGCGCCGGTACAGGCCCGGACCGTCGATGCTGTCGGCCCTGCGATAGCGCAGCAGGTCGAGTTCGTGCTGCAGCTGCTCGGCGTTCAGCGTCGCACCGACGAAGGCTTCGAGCGGCCGGGCGTACACGCGCGCCGGCAGCGCCCAGCGCTTGCCTTCGAACTGCGTGCGGATGACGCCGTCGAGATGGCTGGCGTAGTTGTACAGCAGCACCGCGCCGACCAGCGTCGCCGCGAGCAGGCAGAGGCCGATCAGGCCGAACAGGCCGCGCACGAAACTCGGACGGCGCTTGCGGGGGGCTTCGGGTTTCTTCATTCGTTCACGTTCAGGGCGCGGACGTGCCGCGCTCGGCGCCCGCCAGCAAGCGGCGGCGCAGCGGTTGGGTTGGAGCCGGAGGCCGGCTTATTCTGTAGGTATCCTGATGCGCATCCGATCGCGCCGAGCCCAGCAAGCCCCCATGAGCCCTGATACCACGTTTGACACGCTGGCCCGGTCCCTGGCGAACCCGGATCTCTATCCGGGCGCCGACACCGTGCGCCGGCTGGACACGCATATTTCCGCGGTGTTCCTCGCCGGCGACCGGGCACTGAAGATCAAGAAGCCGCTGAACCTCGGCTTCCTGGACTTCGGCACGCTGCAGCGTCGTGCACACTTCTGCCGGGAGGAACTGCGGCTGAACCGCAGGCTTGCGCCGGACATCTACCTCGATTGTATCCCGATCTGCGGCAGCCCGGAAAATCCGGTGCTTGGCGGTGATCCGGCCGAAGCCATCGAATGGGCGGTGTCGATGCGCCGCTTCGCGCAGGAAAACCTGCTCGATCGCTGCCTCGCCGAAGGCCGGCTGACGGCCGCGCACATCGATGCGATGGCCCGCAGCCTCGCCGGCTTCCACGCCGGCATCGCCGTCGCCGGCGACGACAGCCCGTTCGGCACGCCCGAAGCCGTCGCCGCCCCGGCCTTCGACAACTTCCGCCATGCGCGCGAGCTGCTGCACGCGCCCGAAGACCGCGCCGCGCTCGATCGCATCGAGGCCTGGACGCAGGCCACCCATGACCGCATCGGGCCGCTGCTCGCGGCGCGCAAGGCCGGCGGCCGCATCCGCGAGTGCCACGGCGACCTGCACCTCGGCAACATGATCCTCGATGGCGATGCCGTGACGGTGTTCGACTGCATCGAGTTCAACGATGCCTTCCGCTGGATCGATGTCGCCGCCGATCTCGCCTTCGTGGTCATGGACCTGCAGCAGCGCGGCCGCGACGACCTCGCCGCGCGGGCGCTGAACGTCTGGCTCGAATACAGCGGCGATCACGACGCCGCCGGCGTGCTGCCGTTCTATCTGGTCTACCGGGCGATGGTGCGCGCCAAGGTCGCGGCGATCCGCCTCGGTCAGGCCGACGTGCCGCCGGACGAGGCCGCGGCCGTGCTCGCCGAAGCGCGCCGCTACCTCGCGCTCGCCGAACGCTACACGCAGCCGCCGCAGCCCTTCCTGCTGATCACGCACGGCGTCTCCGGCTCCGGCAAGTCGACGGCGACGCAGACGCTGCTCGAAGCCTTCGGCGCGATCCGGCTGCGCTCGGACGTGATCCGCAAGCAGCTGTTCGGCCTCGGCCCGCTCGATGACAGCCACGCCGCCGGCAGCGACATCTACACGCAAAAGGCCAGCGAACGCACCTACGCGCGCCTGCTTGAGCTCGCCGCGCAGCTGCTCGCGCAGGGCTGGCCGGTGCTGGTCGATGCGACCTTCCCGCAGGCCTGGCAGCGCGCGCCGTTTCGCGAACGCGCGCAGCAGGCCGGCGTGCCCTTCGTGCTGCTCGCCTGCAGCGCCGAAGCCGACACGCTGCGTGCGCGCGTCGCGGCGCGCCGGCAGGCCGGCACCGACGCTGCCGAGGCCGACGTGCGCGTGCTCGATGCCCAGCTCGCCGGCTACGTCGCCCCGGATGCCGATGAACAGCCGCTTTCCGCTGCCGGCCTCGATGCTGCCGCGCTGACCGCCGCCGTGCGCGCGCGTCTCGGCTGACCCGGATGCACCACACGACGCCGGGATGGCGCCGGGTCGCGATCGCGCTGCTGCTCACCGGCAGCGCCGCGACTGCCCACGGACAGGCAAGTACGCCCGGGAAGACCGGCGTGCCGGTCGAGGTCGTCATCGAAGGCATCGAGGACGAGCGCCTGCGCGTCAACGTCGCGAACTTCCTGAGCATCCGCGAACTCGCCAGCAAGCCCGAAGCCACCGACTCGCGCATCGCCTGGGAGCATCGCAAGGCCGAGGAAGAAATCCGCACCGCGCTGCAGCCCTTCGGCTATTACCGCCCGACGATCCAGGCGAGCCTGGAGCGCGACGGCCCGGGCTGGCGCGCCACGTACCGGGTCACGCCGGGCACGCCGGTGCGCGTGCGCACGCTCGACATCCAGCTATCCGGGGCCGCGACCGGCGACGCCTCCTTCCACAAGCTGCTGAAGAACCTGCCGATCCACGTCGGCGAGGCCTTCGAGCACGAGCACTGGGAGAAGCTCAAGAGCGGCATCACCGGCCTGATCACCGAGCACGGCTACTTCTCGGCGCAGATCGTGATGTCCGAGGTGCGCGTCGATCCGGCCGCCGGCAGCGCCGACGTGCACCTGCACGTCGATTCCGGCCGCCGCTACCGCTTCGGCGAGACCACCTTCCACCAGACCATCCTGAAGGACGAGGTCCTGCGCCGTTACAACCGCATCAAGCCCGGCGACCCCTACGATGCCGCGGCACTGATCGACCTGCAGGGCGCGCTCGCCGATGCCGACTACTACCAGAGCGTCGAGATCGAGGCCGGACCCGACCGGGCCGAAGGCGACACGATCCCGCTCGACGTGCGCCTGCGCCCGCGCCTGCGCGAGCGCTGGGACTTCGGCCTCGGCTACGGCACCGACACCGGCCCGCGCGGACGCATCGGCTTCAAGGAGCGCTGGGTCAACGACCTCGGCCACAAGTTCACGTCCGACCTGCGCGTGTCGCAGATCAAGACGACGCTGGCCGCCGAGTACCTGATCCCCGGCAATGATCCGCGCCTGGAGCAGTACTCGATCCACTCGCGCGCCGACTACGAGGACTCGACGACGGTCGAGAACCGCCTGTTCCTGATCGGCGTCGGCCAGAAGCTGCAGGCCGGCGACTGGCAGCGGCTGACGGCGCTCGACTGGCAGATCGAACGCTTCCGCTACTTCGACACGCCCGCCGACATCATGCTGCTGATCCCGTCGGTGACCTTCTCGCGCTCGACGGTCGACGATTCGCTGCGCGTCTACCGCGGCGAGCGCCTGAGCCTGCAGCTGCGCGGCGCGCTCGAACCGATCCTGTCCGACAACACCTTCTTCCAGGTCACCGCCGGCGTGAAGGAAGTCTGGCCGCTCGGCAAGGACATGCGCCTGCTCGCGCGCTTCGACGCCGGCACGACCTGGACCTCCGACCCCGAGCAGCTGCCGTCCTCGGTGCGCTACTACGCCGGTGGCGACACCAGCATCCGCGGCTACGAATACCAGTCGATCGGCCCGCGCAACGACCGCGACAAGGTCATCGGCGGCCGGCACATGCTGGTCGGCAGCATCGAGCTCGAACACCGCGTGGTCGGCGACTGGAGCGTCGCCGCCTTCGTCGATGCCGGCGATGCCTTCGAGCGCAGCCCGTCGATGAAGCTCGGTGCCGGCATCGGCGTGCGCTGGGCCTCGCCGATCGGCCCGATCCGCCTCGACCTCGCGCACGGCTTCGACGAGCCGGGCGACGCCTTCCGCATCCATTTCACGCTCGGTCCGGACCTGTGAGGAAAGCTGCCCTGACGACGCTGGCCAGCTGCACGGACCATCCTTTTCCGCATGCCGCAGGCATCGGCCTGGCCTCCCCTCTCCCCTTGCGGGAGAGGGGCCGGGGGAGAGGGGGAAACGCCGGCACTGCGCCC
>NZ_DAOLKE010000211.1:0-6304 GCF_035331805.1 Plasticicumulans sp.
CCATCGCCGGCACGCTGGCGCTGGCGGCGCGCGAGCGCAGCAGCGGCTACGAACGCATCGCCGCCGCCAGCGCGCTCGCGGCCGCCACCGGTCTGCTCGGGCTCGCAGCCGAACCGCCGTATGCGCTGGCGCTCGGGATGATGATGCTGATCGGCGGCGGCATGATGACGACGGCCGCCGCGCTCAACAGCCTGCTGCAGACCGTCGTCGAGCCGCGCCTGCGCGGCCGGGCGATGAGCCTGTACGTGCTGGCGTTTGCCGGCGTCTTCCCGCTCGGCGCCCTGATGTCCGGCCTGCTCGCCGGGCACTTCGGCGTGCAGGCGACGCTGGCGCTGGCCGGGCTCGGGGCGCTTGCGGTGGTGCTGCACTACCTGCGGCGGCTGCCGCGGCTGAGTGCGCGGCTCGCCGGCGAGTACCGCCGGCTCGACCTCGACGGCTGAGCCGCGGCCAGCGGGCGCTCAGTCGAGCGTCGCCCACACCTTGCCTTTCTTGTAGTGCAGCGTGACCCGCGAGATCTGCAGCAGGTCGAGGCTCTCCCAGGTGATGAAGTTGCCGTCACTGTCCTCGACGCGCAGATCCCACATCGCGGCCCGCTCCTTCGGGCTGAAGGTGATGTTGACGCTTTCGCCATCCGACAGCGTGTCGTCCCCGAGGATGTCCTCCTCCCAGTCGTCCGAACTGTGCGGGGACGCATAGACCTTGTGGATTTCGACGCCCGTGCGGTTGACCAGCGTGAAATCCTGATCGCCCGCCCGGGCCGGCAGCACGAAGGTCACGGCCGCCAGCAGCGCCGCCCCGAGAATGCCTCTGAACATGATTTTCCGACTCCCCTTCTGCAAACGCATTCTGCAAACGCAGCCCGGCCTGCCCCGGCGGCGGCCGGTGCGGGCAGTGGCTGATGGTGGATGTGCAAACGAGGCGGACCGCGGTGCTGCCGCGCCGCCCTGCGCCGGGGGGAACGCGCGCGCATTCTCGAAGAACGCCCGGGACGGCCACCGGCGCCTGACAATCTTTCACTACCGCTGCGCGCCGGCCGGACGGCCGCGGTTTCATCCGCCCGTCGGCTGCGCCCCGGAGGGCGGGCGCACCGGCTCGATGCCTGCCACGCCGCCGACCTGCCCGGCCAGCCATTCGATCAGCCGCCGCACGCGGGCAGCTGCGCCCGGGGCTGGAAGCCCCGGGCACCAGCGGCTTCGGGCTGCACGTGGCCCCGTCCGGGACATGAGCTGCGCGCGGGCGGCCGCGGCGGGCATATCCCGGCCTGCCGGCCGTCCGTGACCGCCGCTCACGCCGCCTGCCGCTGCCGCCCGTCGAGCTTCAGCTCGACGCGATGCTCGGCGCCGTCATCGACGAGCGGGATGCGGCCGTCGCTGCGCACGCGCCCGTCGACGCTCAGCTGCGCACCCTCACCGCCACGGCCACGGCTGACCTCGATGTGCCAGCGGCTGGCGCCGTGGCGATAGGTGAGCGTGTAGCCCGGCCAGCCGTCCGGCAGCAGCGGATCGAGCCGCAGCGCATCGGCGTGGCGCGTCAGTCCGAGCAGGGATTCGAGCAGCAGCCGGTACATCCAGCCGGCCGAGCCCGTGTACCAGGTCCAGCCGCCGCGGCCGGTGTGCGGCTCGACGCCATAGACATCGGCCGCCATCACGTAGGGCTCGGCGCGGTAGCGTTCGATGCCGGCGGCGTCGCGGGTGCGGTTCAGCGGGTTGATCAGGTCGAACAGCTCCCAGGCGCGCTGGCGCTCGCCGAGCGCGGCGAAGGCCATCACCGCCCACACGGCGCTGTGCGTGTACTGGCCGCCGTTCTCGCGCACGCCCGGCAGATAGCCGCGGATGTAGCCCGGATCGAGCGGGCCGTGGCCGCTGAAGGGCGGGTCGAAGAGCTGGATGATGCCGGCCTCGCGGCGCACCAGCCGGCGTTCGAGCGAGTCCATGGCCTGCGCCGAGCGCGCCGGATCGGCTGCGCCCGAGAGCACCGCCCAGCTCTGGGCGATGGCGTCGATGCGGCATTCGGCGCTGGCCTGCGAGCCGAGCGGGCTGCCGTCGTCGAACCAGGCGCGCAGATACCACTCGCCGTCCCAGGCGTGGCGTTCGAGGTTGTCACGCAGCGTGGCCGCCTCGCGCCGGCACAGCGTGGCGAACTCGTCATCACCGTGGCGTGCCGCCAGCGGCGCGAAGTCCTGCAGCACCGTGTACAGGAAGAAGCCGAGCCAGACGCTCTCGCCGCGGCCGTCGATGCCGACGAGGTTCATGCCGTCGTTCCAGTCGCCGGCCAGCATCAGCGGCAGGCCGTGCCCGCCGTAGCGCAGGCCGGTGCGGATCGCGCGCCGGCAGTGCTCGTAGAGACTGGCGGCCTGCTGCGAATCGCTCGGCAGGTCGTAATAGGACTCCTCGCCGTCCGGCACCGGCCGGCCTTCGAGGAAGGGCAGCACCTCGTCGAGCACGCCGGTATCGCCGGTGGCGCCGACGTAGCGGCAGGTGGCGAGCGGCAGCCACAGGTAATCGTCCGAGCAGCGCGTGCGCACGCCGCGCCCGCCCGGCGGATGCCACCAGTGCTGGCCGTCGCCTTCAATGAACTGGCGCGAGGCGGCGAGCAGGAGCTGCGCGCGCAGGCGCTGGGGCGCGGCGTGCACCAGCGCCATCGCGTCCTGCAGCTGGTCGCGCAGGCCGAAGGCGCCGCCCGACTGGTAGTAGCCGCTGCGCGCCTGCATGCGGCAGCCGAGCACCTGATAGACGAGCCAGCCGTTGCCGAGCAGGTTGACGGCCGGGTCGGGCGTGTCGATCTGCACGGTGTCGAGCAGCGCCTCCCAGTGCAGCTGCATCGCCCGCCATTCGCGCCACGCGACGCCGGGCGTGCGCATCGCCACCGCCCGCTGCGCGACCTCGTGGGTCGGGGCGGCGCCGAGCCGGAACACGAGCTCCACCTGCTCGCCGGGGGCGAGCGTCAGCGGCAGCCGGATCGCCGCGCACGGGTCGAGACCGGCGCCGGTGCGGTTGCCGAGCGTCGTGCGCCCCATCGCCGCCGGCGCGGCCAGCGAGCCGTTGCGGCCGATGAACTCGGTGCGGTCGGTGGTGTAGCTGCGCGCGCCCGGCTGCGGCCCGGGGTCGGCGTCGAAGAAGGCGCTCATGTGCGGGAATTCGCTGCTGTAGGCGTTGTGCGCGAGCAGCGCGCCGCAGATGGCGTCGCATTCGGTGATCACGTGCGGTGCCGACTTCCAGCGGTGCTCGCCGAGCACCCATTCGACGTAGCCGGTCAGCGACAGCCGCCGCGGCCGGCCGCTGTCGTTGCGCAGCATCACCCGCGAGAACTTCACCGGCAGGCCGGCCCCGACCCACACCGCCAGCTCGCTGACGATGCCGTCCTCGATGTGCTCGAACACGCTGTAGCCGAAGCCGTGGCGGCAGAGGTAGTCGCCCCGGCCGCGCGCCGGCAGCGGCGTCGGCGACCAGTAGCGGCCGCTGTCCTCGTCGCGCACGTAGAAGGCCTCGCCGCAGCTGTCGCTGACCGGATCGTTGTGCCACGGCGTCAGGCGGTACTCGTGGGCGTTGACGGCCCAGGTGTAGGCCGAGCCGCATTCGGAGATCACGGTGCCGAAGCCTTCGGCGTTGGCGATGACGTTCGCCCACGGCAGCGGCGTCGGCGCGTCGGGGCGCAGGCGGATCAGGTACTCGCGGCCGTCGGCCGTGTAGCCGCCGAAGCCGTTGTCGAGCAGCAGGTCCTCGCGCACCAGGCTGACCGGCGCGGCCGGCGCCACGGCATCGGCGGCCGGCGCCAGCACCGGCGGCAGCAGCGGCTGCGTGGCGCTGCGGCGCAGCTGCTGCTCCAGCGTGCCCTTGCGGTCCCAGGCGATGAAGCGCGCCACCGACTCCAGCAGCACGCGGTCCTCGTGCGAGACGTGCTCGGCGTTGCGCACGTAGATGCCGCCGGGCTTGTCGGTCGAGCTTGCCTCGATGCCGGCGGCGATCAGGCCGGTGATCTGTTCGAGCAGCAGCGGCCGGTAGCTGGCGTGGTCCTCGTTCAGGATCACCAGATCGGCGACCAGGCCCTTGCTGCGCCAGTAGGCGTGCGCCTGGATCAGCTGCCGCGCCAGATCGAGGTTCGACACGTCCTGGATGCGCAGCAGCACGATCGGCAGGTCGCCCGAGATCGCGTGGCTCCAGAGCCCCGACTGTCCGCGCCGGTTCTGGCGCAGGGTCGCGGCGTCGGCGCGGCCGTGGGCGTCCGAGAACACCACGCAGGCCGCCAGCTCCCAGTAGAGCTGCGCGTCGGTCTCGGTGACGCCGAGCTGGCGCAGCACCACCTGGCTGTGGATCCACGCGAGGTCGAACACGCGATCGGCCATGTGCGGATCGCGGTACTTCTGCAGCAGCGTCTGCGCGGCCTCGCGGCTGTCGGCCCCGCCGGTCAGCGCATCGACGATCATCGACTCGCCGGGGCGGATCGTGAACACGTGGCGGATGGCGATCACCGGGTCGAGCACGGCGCCGGTGGTGCCGGACAGCGGTCCCGGCGCGCCGGCGAGCGCGAGCGGGGCGCCGCTGCTGCGGGTGCGGCCGATGAAGCGGGCGCGGTCGGTCTCGAACGAGGCCGGCGCCAGCGCCGTGTTCGGGTCCTCGGGCCGTGGCAGCAGCGCATGCAGCAGCCAGGGCTGCGCCTCGCCGTGGCCGCGCGCCCGGCGCGTCGCGAGCAGCGCATGCGCCTCGGGCACGGCCTCGGTCTGCACGAACAGCTTGCTGAAGGCCGGATGCGCGGCATCGGCGGCCGGCGGCGCCAGCGCCACCTCGGCGAAGCTGGTCAGCTCGATGCTGCGCACGCTCGTGCCGCGGTTGGTCAGGTGCAGGCGGCGCAGCTCGATGTCGTCCTCGGGCGAGACGACGACCTCCATGCGCAGCTCGATGTCGCCGTCGCGGCGCAGGAACTCGGCGCGCCCTTCCGAGAAGGTCGCCGAGAACACCGGCGGCCGCACGCGCACCGGCTGGAAACCGGCCGACCACACGGCGCCCGAAGCCGTGTCGCGCAGGTAGAAGAACAGCCCGCGGTCATCGCAGGTGCCGTCCTCGCGCCAGCGCGTCAGCGCCAGCCCGCGGCGCTCCAGCCGGCTGCCGCCGGCCTGCGTCAGCAGCACGTTCAGGCTGCCGTTGGACAGCACGACGAGCTGCGGCAGCGCCGTGTCGGCGGTATCGAAGCTGCGGTTCGGGCGCTCGGGCAGGGTGCCGGCAGCGGCCGGCTTCGGGCCGCTGCCGACGGCCTCCTCGCTGCTGCGGTAGGCGGCACTGGCCGGCACGCGCTCCTGCAGCAGCAGCAGCGTCGCGCAGAGCGCCTTGTCGGCGGCGAAGCGCTGCTGCATCAGCGGTCCGAGCCGCGTCTGCGCCAGCGCCAGGAAGGCCATGCCCTGGTGATGGGCCATGAACGAGCGCACCACCGCGTGCGTGACGTTCGGCGGCAGCCGGTGCGGCGTGTAGTCGATGGCCTCGTAGAAGCCGTGCCGGCCGAGGAAGCCCGCCTCCGCCATCCGCTGCAGGTTGCGCACGGCCGCCGGCGGATCGACCGGCAGCGCCATCAGCGTCGCGTACGGCGCGATGACCAGATCGTCGCCCAGGCCGCGCTTGAGGCCCAGGCCCGGCACGCCGAAGGCGCGGTACTGGTAGTTGAACTGCGCATCGGTGGCGTTGTAGCCGGATTCCGAGATGCCCCAGGGCACGTTGCGCTGGCGGCCGTACGCGATCTGGCGCGCCACGGCGGCCGCGCAGGTGCGCTCCAGCAGCGTGCCGCGGTACTCCGGCATCACCAGCGGCGGCATCAGGTACTCGAACATCGAGCCGCTCCACGACACCAGCGCCGCCTCGCCGCCGATCGCGGTCAGCCGCCGCCCGAGCGAGAACCAGCTCTCCTGCGGCAGCTGGCCGAGGGCGATGGCGACGAAGCTGGTCAGGCGCGCCTCGGAGGCGAGCAGGTCGTAGTAGCTGGTGTCGCGATGCATCGTCGACTGGTTGAAGCCGATCGTCAGCAGCCGCCGCGCCGGGTCGTACAGGAAGCGGAAGTCCATCGCGCCGGCGAAGCGCCCGCAGCGCTCGGCGAGGGCTTCGAGCTGCTGCAGCCGCGTCCGCGCCAGCACCGCGACCGGGCCGTCGCCGGCGGCGAGTGCGGCGAGCGTCCGGCTGCCGTCGGCGCCGGCGAGCGCCGCGAGTTCGGCGTCGATGCGATCGAGCTGGCGCGTCAGCAGCGCGCGCCAGCGCAGCAGCTCGGCCTCGCCGTCGGCCGGCGGCAGCGCGAGCCATTCGCGCAGCCGGCCGACGGCCTCGGG
>NZ_DAOLKE010000212.1:0-6292 GCF_035331805.1 Plasticicumulans sp.
GCATCCCGCCGCTGAACCTGCGCCCGGCCGCCAACGCCGCCGGTGCGCCGGCGGCGGCAGGGCCGAGCCTGCACGTCGTGCTGACGGTGATGGCCGATCCCGGCGCGCGCTTCACCGGCATGGAGCTGCTGATGGCTGCGCACGATCTGGGGCTGAAGTTCAGCAAGCAGGGCCTGTTCGACGGCTACGTCAACGGCGAGGTGCGCGGCAAGCCGGTGTTCTCGATCGCCAACGTCATCGAGCCGGGCGTGTTCCCGCCCGGCGAGGTGCAGCAGCTCAGCACGCCGGGCCTGCTGCTGTTCATGAAGCTGCCGGGATCGGTCGCCGAGCCGCTGCCGTCGCTGGAGCTGATGCTGTCGCAGGCGCGCCGGCTGGCGGCCAAGCTCAACGGCACGCTGTGCGACGAGCAGCGTCGCCGGCTCGGCCCGGACGGCATCAGCGAGCTGCGCCTGCGCGTGACCGACTTCCAGCGCCGGCTGCGGCAGACGGCACCGGCCTGAGCTGCCGGCGGTCTCCGGCGCCGTCGGCCATGGCGGTCCCGCTGCCCGCTGCTGCACTCCCGCAGGCGGCGGGCGCCTGAACGACGGCGGTGAACGGCCGGGCGGGGCGGATCAATCGCGCGCCCGCTCCCTGTCACCCGGCCTGCTTTCCAGCCCCTCTCCGCACCGGTCGTCGCCATCGCCCGACCGGCAGACCCTGCCGACCCCCGCCCGGCGTCGAGGCGGAGAGGGGGACGGCGGGAAAACCTTCCTGCCGATCACGCATGAACGCCCTGGTTCATCCCCTCTCTCCAGGCCTCCCCCGCGAGGGGGGATAGGCTGAAAAGACCGGGCGTTCAGCTGCGAGACCGGCATGACCTGCTGCGCGTGACCCGCATGAGCCACCTCGATCCCCACGCCCGGCTGCTGCAGCTGCGCGATGAGATTCGCCGGCACGAGTACCTGTACTACGTGCTCGACCAGCCCGAAGTCCCCGATGCGGTGTTCGATGCGCTGGTCATCGAACTGCGCGGCATCGAGGACGGGCATCCGCAGTGGATCACGCCGGATTCGCCGAGCCAGCGCGTCGGCGGCAGGCCGGCGGCGGGCTTTGCGCCGGTGCGCCACGCGCTGCCGATGCTGTCGCTCGACAACGCCTTCACCGAGGCCGACGTGCGCGACTTCGACCGCCGCGCGCGCGAGCGGCTGGCCGCGGCCGGCATCGAGGTGGATGCGATCGCCTATTCGGCCGAGCCGAAGCTCGACGGCCTCGCCGTCAGCCTGCGCTACGAGCACGGCCTGCTCCGTCAGGCCGCGACCCGCGGCGACGGCACGACCGGCGAGGACATCACCGCCAACGTGCGCACGATCCGCGCGATCCCGCTGCGCCTCGCCGGCGGCGGCTGGCCGGAGGTGCTGGAGGTGCGCGGCGAGGTATTCATGCTGCGCCGCGACTTCGAGCGCCTGAACGAGCGCGCCCGCGAACGCGGCGACAAGACCTTCGCGAACCCGCGCAACGCCGCCGCCGGCAGCCTGCGCCAGCTCGACCCGGCGGTGACCGCCGGGCGGCGGCTGTCGTTCTACGCCTACGGTCTCGGCGAGGTCTCGGACGAGCGCGCGCTGCCCGGCGAGCACTCGGCGATCATCGAGCGGCTCGGCGACTGGGAGCTGCCGGTCTGCCCGCAGCGTGCAGTGGTCTTCGGCCCGGACGGCTGTCTCGGTTATTACGCCGGCATCGGCGTGCAGCGCGCAGCGCTTGCCTACGACATCGACGGTGTCGTCTACAAGGTCGATTGCCTTGACTGGCAGCGCCGGCTCGGCTTCGTCGCGCGCGCGCCGCGCTGGGCGAGCGCGCACAAGTACCCGGCGCAGGAGCAGCTCACCACGGTCGAGGCCATCGACGTGCAGGTCGGGCGCACCGGCGCGATCACGCCGGTCGCGCGGCTCGCGCCGGTGTTCGTCGGCGGCGTCACCGTCACCAATGCCACGCTGCACAACTTCGACGAGGTCGCGCGCAAGGACGTGCGCATCGGCGACACCGTCATCGTGCGCCGCGCCGGCGACGTGATCCCCGAGGTCGCCGGCGTGCTGCTCGATCGCCGGCCGATGCGCAGCCTCCTCGATCCCGAGCACGAGCCCTGGCAGCCGCCGCAGCACTGTCCGGTGTGCGGCTCGCACATCGAGCGGCCCGAAGGCGAGGCGATCGCGCGCTGCAGCGGCGGCCTGACCTGTGCCGCGCAGCGCAAGGAGGCGATCCGCCACTTCGCCGCGCGCCGCGCGCTCGACATCGACGGGCTCGGCGAGCGCTACATCGAGAACCTCGTCGATCTCGGCTACGTGCACGGCGTCGCCGACCTGTACCGGCTGACACTCGATGACTTCCTGGAGATGAAGCGCCGCGCCGACGAGCGCGACGGCATCACGCCCGAGACCGTCGCGCAGGGCAGGATCGCGACGAAGTGGGCCGAGAACCTGATCGGGGCCCTGGCGCGCAGCCGGCACACGACGCTCGCGCGCCTGCTGTTCGCACTCGGCATCCGCCACGTCGGCGAATCGACCGCGAAGACGCTCGCCGACTGGCTCGGTGCGCTCGAACGCGTGCGCCACGCGCCGGCACCGGTGCTGCGCGCGCTGCCCGACATCGGCCCCGAGGTCGCCGAGGCCATCGACGAGTTCTTCCTTCAGCCCGGCAACCAGCAGGCGCTCGATGCGCTGCTCGCCGGCGGCGTGCAGCCCGCCGACGAACATCCGCCGGCCGCCGCGCTCGCCGAACGTCTGAACCCGGTCGCGCTGCTCGCCGCGCTCGGCGCCCCGAAGCTCAGTGAAGCCCGCGCCCGCCAGCTCGCACCGGCGCTCGGGGCGCAGGGGCTGGCCGCGCTGCCGGACCTGCTCGCCGATGAGGCGCGCCTCGCAGGCACCGGACTGCCGGCCGGGCACGTACAGGCGCTGCGCGACTGGCTTGCCGTGCCGGAATCCCGCGCGCGCGTGCAGCGCACCGCCGGTTTCGCGGCCGGACTGCTCGCGCTGCTGCCCGCCGCACCGGTCATCGTCCGGCCGCTCGATGGCCTCACCGTCGTGCTGACCGGCACCTTGTCGGCGATGACCCGCGACGAGGCCAGGGCCCGCCTCGAAGCCCTCGGCGCGAAGGTCGCCGGCAGCGTCTCGAAGAAGACCGGCTATGTCGTCGCCGGCGCCGAGGCCGGCAGCAAGCTCGCGAAGGCGCAGGAACTCGGCGTCGAGGTGCTCGACGAGGCGGCGTTCCTGCAGCGGCTGGCGCAGTGGGAGTCGGCGGGCGGAGGCTGATGCCGGTCGGGTGACCGGCTTCAGTCGCCGAGGTGCAGCCAGCTGCGCAGCCGCTGCAGCAGCCCGGCCTGGGCCTGCACGGCCGTCTCGACCGCGGCGACCGAGGCGGCGGTGCCGGCCTGAGTGGCCTGCTGCGCGGCCTCGAACGCCGATTGCAGCAGCTCGTTGGCGGCCGGCTGCAGCGCCGGCAGCGTCAGCGGAACCGTCGTTTCCAGCAGTTGCTCCGGCGGTGGCGGTTCAATGACGATCGGCGGCGGATTCACCACGCCGTGCAGGCCGATGTCGGCGAGCACCGCCGAGGCATCGGCCAGCCAGTCGGCGAGCAGGGTGCGAAACGGCTGCACCTGTTCGAGCTGCGGTGCGTGACCGCAGTCGGACCAGATCAGCAGGGCGCCGTGGCGAAGCTGCGCGACCGTCGGTTCCAGCGACTGCGGTGACACCAGCGGATCGAGCGCCCCGGCGAGCACCAGCACCGGCTGATCGAGCGTCGCGAGCGCCGGCAGCAGGCGCAGGCCGGCGAGCGCGCCGGTGTAGCCGGCGATCGCCGCCGGGTCGCAGGCGAGCGCGATCTCGCAGAGCTTCGCGATCTGGGCGGCGTCCTCGCGCAGGCCCGGCAGCGCGTGCGGCAGCAGGTGATCCATCGTCGCGTGGTGCTGGGTCAGCGTCGGGATCAGGCGGGCGATGCGCTCGGCGCCGAGCCAGGCCAGCGGGCCGAGGTGATCGAGCCGGATGCCGTCGGCCGGCGCCGGCGTCAGCAGCAGCAGGCTGCGGATCCGCTGCGGCTGCAGGATCGCGAGCTGCAGCGCGACCACGCCGCCGAGCGAGTGCCCGACCACGTCGCAGCGTTCGATGTCGAGCGCATCGAGCAGCGCCAGCACGTCGGCGGCGGCGCACGGCACGTCGTAGCCGTGGCCCGGTCGCCCGGAATCGCCGAGGCCGCGCAGGTCGGGGGCGATCAGCCGGCGCCCGGCCGGCGGGTCCGCGAACTGCGGGGCCCACCACTGCTGGCTCGCGAAGTTGCCGTGCAGCAGCAGCAGCGGGGCACCGCTGCCGGTCTCGCGGTAATGCAGGCGGCAGTCGGGCAGGTCGAGCATCGGCATGGCGGGCGGTCCGGGCGGGCGGGTGCGGCATTGTGCGGGCCGGCACCGGCGAAGTCATCGCAAGCCGGCAGGCCGAAACCAGCCCTTGCACGCTCATTGCGGCGCAGCATCGTGCAGCGTTGTCGCGGCACCGGCGAGCGGCTTAAATGCCGGCAGCCGCCGTCGCGAGCGATGGCGGGATCATCCTGCGAACCGCAGCAATTCCGCCGATCTGTCAGTCGTCCGCCGCTGCCGGTGCGCGGACCGGGAGCCCTGACGATGGAACATGCCTACCAGCACCGCGACCGTGACGGTCAGCCGATCGACCTGCCGGTCGGCAAGATCGTCTGCATCGGCCGCAACTACCTCGACCACGTGCGCGAACTCGGCAACGCCGTGCCCGAGGCGCCGCTGCTGTTCATGAAACCCTCGACGGCGATCGTCGGTCTCGATGCGCCGCTGCGCCTGCCCGAGGCGCGCGGCAGCTGCCATCACGAGCTGGAACTCGCCGTGCTGATCGGCAGGCGCCTGACCGGCACCAGCCCGGCGGCGGCGCGCGAGGCGATCGCCGGTTACGGGCTCGCGCTCGACCTGACGCTGCGCGAGGTGCAGACCGAGCTGAAGAACAAGGGCCAGCCCTGGGAACTCGCAAAGGCCTTCGACGGCGCCTGTCCGCTGTCGGGCTTCGTGCGCCCCGAGGAACTGCCGGAGCCGCAGGCGGCGGAACTCGAACTGCTGGTCAACGGCGAGCGCCGCCAGCACGGCAGCACCGCGCAGATGATGCATCCGATCCTCGACCTGATCGCCCACATCTCGCGCCACTTCACGCTGCTGCCCGGCGACGTGGTGCTGACCGGCACGCCGGCCGGCGTCGGACCGCTCGCGTCCGGCGACCGGCTGGAGCTGCGCCTCGCCGGGCGCTGGAGCTGGTCGGCGCGCGTGGCCTGAAGCAATGGGCGGCTGCGCCGATGCGGGGGAGGCGGGTGCGGCGCGGCTGCCGCGCATCGCGATCGCCTGCCAGGGCGGCGGCAGTCACACGGCGTTCACGGCCGGCGTGCTGCAGCAGCTGCTGGCGGCGGCCGGGGCGGACGGGCGCTTCACGATCGCCGGGTTTTCCGGCAGCTCGGGCGGGGCGATCTGCGCGCTGCTCGCCTGGTACGGGCTGCTGCTCGGCTCGCCGGCCGAGGGCGTGCGCCTGCTGGAGGACTTCTGGCACGACAACGCCGCCGAGACGCTGCCGGATCAGCTGCTCAACGAGTTCGTGCTCGGCAGCGCGCGGCTGCGCGATCACCTGCTGCTGCCGGAGCTGTCGCCGTACGACGTGCCGAACTGGGGCCAGGACCAGCTGCGTTCGCTGCTCGAATGGCACGTCGAGTTCGAGCGCATCCCGCAGCTCACCGGCCCCGGCCGGCCGAGCCTGTTCGTCGGCGCCGTCGACGTGCTCGCCGGCTGCGCACGCAGCTTCCGCGACGCCGAGATCACGGTGGCGACGCTGCTCGCCTCGACGGCGACCCCGACGCTGTTCCGTGCCGTGCGCGTCGGGGCCGGTCATTACTGGGACGGCCTGTTCACGCAGAACCCGCCGATCCGCGAACTCGCGGCGCTCGCGCCCGACGAGCTGTGGGTCGTGCAGATCAACCCGCGCAGCACGCCGGAGCTGCCGCGCACGCTCGATGCGATCCGCGACCGCCACGGCGAGCTTGCCGGCCATCTGGCGCTGGAGCAGGCGCTCGGCACGATCGAGCTGGTGAACCGCCTGCTCGCGAGCGGCGAACTCGCCCCGGGGCGCTTCCGCCCGATCCGCGTCCACCGGCTGCAGCTGGCGCGCACGCTCGATCACGCCGCCAAGCGCGACCGCAACCCGGCCTTCCTGCGCGGGCTGATGCGCGAGGGACGGCAGGTGGCGGCGGCGTTTCTGGAGGGCTGGAGCGG
>NZ_DAOLKE010000213.1:0-6281 GCF_035331805.1 Plasticicumulans sp.
GATTGCAGCAGCGGGGCGGCGGCCGGCCAGCGCGCCGCGATCTCGTCGCGCTGCTGCACCGCCACCTGCGTGCCGAGGATCAATGTCAGCAGCAGTGCCAGCAGCGCCAGCGCGCGTCGCACGCGTGGCCGCTGCCACTGCGCCGCGCGGCGCTGCACGAAACCCTGGGTGCGCTGCTGTACGGCCGCAGCGGCAGCGGGACGGCCCCCAACGGCACGCTGCCGGCACGTGCCGCGGTCGTGCCGCGCGGCGCGACGCTCTTGCTCGCCGAGGACGACCGCACCAACCAGCGCGTCGCCAGCGCACACCTGCGCAAGCTCGGCTTCGCGGTCGAGGTGGTCGGCGACGGCGAGGCCGCGGTCAAGGCGGCGACCGGCCGCCATTACCCGCTGATCCTGATGGACGTGCAGATGCCGGTCATGGACGGCCTGCAGGCCGCCGCGGCAATCCGCCGCGCGCAGGCCGGCGGCCCGGCCTCGATCATCGTCGCGCTGACCGCCAACGCCATGTCCGGCGACCGCGAACGCTTCCTCGCCGCCGGCATGGACGACTACCTGAGCAAGCCCTTCACCGGCGACGCGCTGCGCCGGCTGCTGGAGCGCTGGCTGCCGCCGGAAGGCGAGGGCTGAGCGCGAACCTCAGCGTCCGCGCAGCACCAGCACCGTCCCCGCCACGATCAGCACGCCGCTGCCGGCCAGCGCCGGCGACAGCGGTTCGCCGAGCAGCAGCGCGCTCCACGCGACGCCGAAGGGCGGGATCAGGAAGGTCACGGTCAGCGCGCGCGTCGGGCCGAGGTCGGCGATCAGGCGGTAATAGAGCCCGTAGGCGAGGGCGCTGCAGATCAGGCCGAGGCCGAGCAGGCTCGCGAGCACCGGGCCGGTCAGCGTCCCGACGGGCGCGGCGAACGGCAGCAGCGGCAGGAGCCACAGTGCCGCCGCGAGCTGGCTGCCGCCGGCGATCGCGAGCGGGGCGACGGCGCTCGCGCAGCGCTTCAGGTAGACGCCGGCCAGGCCGTAGCAGAGCGTCGCCAGCAGGCAGGCGGCGATCGCCGGCAGCAGCTGCGGGTCGGGCAGCGGGCCGCCCGCCGGGCGGGAGAAGCTCAGCCACGCGACGCCGGCGATGCCGCAGCCGATGCCGCCGAGCCGGGTGCGGGTCAGCGGCTCGCCGAGCCAGATCGCCGCGCACACGGCGCCGGACAGCGGCGTGCAGGCATTGACGACCGCCATCACCGCCGCCGGCAGGTGCTGCGCGGCCCAGCCGTACAGCACGAACGGCAGCGCCGAATTCAGCAGACCGATGACGACGAACACCTTTGCATTGCGCCGCCAGCCGGGTGCAAAGCCGGTGAGGCGAAACCACGCGGTCAGCGCGAGGCCGGCGATCAGCACGCGCGATTCGGCCGTCCACGCCGCACCGAGCACCGGCGCCAGCACGCGCAGGAACACGAAGGACGCGCCCCAGATCGCCGCGAGCGCGACGAGGCGCGCGAGATCGGCGGTGCGCATCAGTCGCTGGCTCCGGCGGGGAAGAGGTCTGCCGCTTCGGCTCCGACAGAGGGCGGCACTGCTTCAACTGCGCCGCGCGCCGCCTCGTAGCCGATCAGCGCCCGCTTGCGCGTCAGCCCCCAGTGGTAGCCGCCGAGTTCGCCGGCGGCGCGGATCACGCGATGACACGGAATCAGCACCGCGACCGGATTGGCGCCGACCGCACCGCCGACCGCGCGCGCCGCACCGGGGCGGCCGAGCGCGCGGGCCAGGTCGGCGTAGGCCACCAGCCGCCCCGGCGGCACCGCGAGCAGCGCCTCCCAGACCCGCAGCTGGAACTGCGTGCCGCGCACCCACAGGTGCAGCGCGCGGCCCGGTGCGGGCGGCTGTGCGAACACCGCATCGGCCATCGCCTGCGCGGCGGTGTGGTCCTCGACCAGCCGTGCGTGCGGCCAGTCGGCACGCAGGCGCGCAAGTTCCGCATCGGCCGTGTCCGCGAACGTCAGCCGGTGCAGGCCGCGCGGCGCGAGCGTCAGGCAGGCGCGGCCGAACGGCGTGTCGGCGAAACCCCAGCAGAGCGTCAGGCCGCTGCCGCCGGCGCGCCATTCGCCGGGCGACACGGCTTCGGCGCTGACCAGCAGATCGTGCAGCCGGCCCGGACCCGACAGGCCGGCGGCGAGCGCGGCGTTCAGCACGTCCTGCCCGGCGCGCAGCGCCTGCTTCGCGTATTCCTTGCCGAGAAACTGCTGGAAGCGCTTCGGGCTGATGCCGGCCCAGGCCGAGAACACGCGCTGGAACTGGCCTTCGCTCAGGCCGGCCGCCGCCGCCAGCTCGGCGAGCGGCACCGCGGCCGGGCTCCGCGCGCAGAGCTGCTCGATCGCGCCCGCGACCATCGTCCATGCGCGCGCGGGTTCGACGGCTTCGAAGATTCCGGTGGACGGGACGGCGGCAGCGGTTTCGGCAGACGGGGACATGCGGGCTCTCCGCGGACGGGGACGGGCGGGCGGCATTCTGGCCGCTGCCCGGCGGTCCGCCCACCCGATTCCTGCGGCTTCGCCCGCAGCCGGTCCGGAGGCTGCACCGGGATTTTTTGTGCACGCCCGGCCGGTGGCTGCCTCCATGTGGCTCGTCGCAGCGCAGGAACATGACGGGGTGATGAAACTGTCATGAAGCTGCGGTGACGCGCGTCCGGCCGGATGTGCATCATCGCGGACTTTCGCCGCGGCAGCGGCCGGAAGAGGGGATCGGTCATGGGGATGTCGCATCGATTCGTGCGCACGGCGTGGCGGACGCTGGCGGTGCTGACGGCGCTGCTCGCACTCGGGATCGCCGGCGGCTGGTACTGGCTGCGCGGCTCGCTGCCGCCGCTCGCCGGCGAACTGAGCCTGCCCGGCCTGCAGGCGCCGGTGAGCATCGTGCGCGACGCCGCGGCCGTGCCGCACATCCGTGCGCAGAATGTCCACGATGCCTGGTTCGCCCTCGGCGTCGTGCATGCGCAGGACCGGCTGTGGCAGATGGAGATGTCGCGGCGCATCGCCGGCGGGCGCATCGCCGAGGCACTCGGCGCGACGGCGCTCGACACCGACCGGCTGCTGCGCACGATGGGGCTTCGGCGTGTCGCCGAGCGCAATTACCGCAACCTCGATGCCGAATCCCGCGCCGTGCTCGATGCCTACGCCGCCGGCGTCAACGCCTGGATTGCCGCGCACGGCGGGCCGCTGCCGCCCGAATTCCTGCTGACCGGCGTGCGCCCCGAGGCCTGGCAGCCGGCCGATTCGCTGTCCTGGCTGAAGGTCATGGCGCTCGATCTCGGCAGCAACTGGAGCGGCGAGCTGACGCGCCTGCGGCTCGCCAGACAATTGCCGACCGCGCGCATCCAGGACTTCCTGCCGCCGGTGCCGTACGCCGGACCGCTGCCGGTCGCCGACTACGCGGCGCTGTACCGCGGGCTCGACCTGCCGCTCGCCGCCCTCGGTCCGCAACCCCGCACGGATACCGATGGCCTGGGCTCGAACAACTGGGTGGTCGCCGGCAGCCGCAGCGCCAGCGGCAAGCCGCTGCTCGCCAACGATCCGCACCTCGGGCTGACGGCGCCGGCGATCTGGTACTTCGCGCACCTCGAAGCCCCGGGCCTGCGCGTGATCGGCGCGACGCTGCCCGGCGTGCCCATGGTCGTGATCGGCCGCAACGAGCGCATCGCCTGGGGCCTGACCAACACCAACCCGGACGTGCAGGATCTTTATGTCGAACGCAGCGATCCGGCCGATCCGGGGCGTTACCAGACGCCGGACGGCTGGCAGCGCTTTGAACAGCGCGAGGAAATCCTGCATGTGCGCAACGCGCCCGACGAACGGCTGACCGTGCGCACCAGCCGCCACGGCCCGCTGCTGCCGGACACCCGCACCGGCGATGCGCTGCCGGCCGGCTACGGGCTGGCGCTGGCGTGGACGGCGCTCGCCGAGGACGACGCGAGCTTCCGGGCCGCCTCGAAGCTCGCGTACGCGCAGGACTGGACCGGCTTCAACGAGGCGCTGCGCGAGTTCGTCGCGCCGCAGCAGAACTTCGTGTACGCCGATGTCGACGGTCACATCGGCTTTCTGTCGCCGGGGCGCATCCCGGTGCGCAGGCCCGACAACGACCTGCTCGGGCTGGCGCCGGCGCCGGGCTGGGAGGCGCGCTACGACTGGGCCGGCTGGGTGCCGTACGAGGAATTGCCGCGCGTGTTCGATCCGGCCGACGGCGCGCTCTACAGCGCCAACGAACGCATCGTACCGCCCGGCTACCGCTGGCACCTGACCGACGAATGGCAGCCGGCCTACCGCGCCGCGCGCATCCGGGAGCTGCTGGCCGCGACGCCGGCGCACACGCCGGCGAGCTTCCGGCAGATGCACGCCGACATCCGCTCGGGGCTCGCCGCCGATTTGCTGCCGAAGCTGCTGCAGCGCGCAGCGGCCACCGACTACCCGCCGGCGGCGCGCGTCTGGCACGAGCGGCTGGCGCGCTGGGATTACGGCATGCGCGCCGATGCCGCCGAGCCGCTGGTGTTTTCGGCCTGGTACCGGGCGCTGACCCGGCGCATCTACGCCGACGAGCTCGGGCCCGAGTTCGAGCGGCTGTGGGACCAGCGCACGACCTTCATGAACAACGTGCTCGACGATCGCGACGGGCAGGGGCGCTGGTGTGATGACGTGCGCACGGCCGCGACCGAGTCCTGCGCGCAGCAGGTGGTCGCGGCGCTCGGCGAGGCGCTCGACGAGCTGCACGCGCGCTTCGGAAGCGATGAATCGCGCTGGCACTGGGGCGACGCGCATCCGGCCGTCGCCGAGCACCGGCCGTTCTCGAAGCTCGCCTGGCTGCGGCCGCTGTTCGAGCTGCGCCGGCCGGTCGGCGGCGATGTCTCGACGCTCGATGTCGCGCGCTTCTTCATCAATGATGTCGAGGCGCCGTACGCCGCCCGCCACGTCGCCAGTCTGCGCATGATCGTCGACCTTGCCGATCCGGATCGTTCGACCTTCATGCATTCGAGCGGCCAGAGCGGCAATCCGCTGTCGCCGCACTACGCCGATCTGCTCGATCGCTGGACGCGCGTCGAATCACTGCCGATGTCGATGCAGGCGCGCGACTATGAAGCCGGCGCGCTCGGCACGCTGACGCTGCGACCGCCGGCCGCGGTGTCGGGTGGTCAGTGAACCCCGCTTGCGCTGTATCTTCCGGTGGCAGCGGCTGTGCCGGGTCGGCGGGCGCCGTTAACATGCGGCCGAACCGGTTTCTGGTGTGAAGTCACGACGATGATCCGACGCTTGACAGGGGGAAGCGCCGTGCTGCTCGCCGCACTCGGCAGCGCGCAGGCAGCCGGCGTGTCCGCCGGCGTGCCGGCCATGGCCACGCTGCTGGCAGCACCGGTGGCGCAGCAGGTCGAATGGGGACAGCGCTTCGAGCACGGCGAGGGTGTCGGCCGCAACGCCGGGCGCGCGCTGACGCTGTACTGCGCGGCCGCCGGTCGCGGTTCGGTCGATGCGCAGTACCGGCTCGGCTGGATGTACGCGATGGGCCGCGGCGTGGCCCGCGACGACGCGCTGGCCGCGGCCTGGTTCCGGCAGGCGGCGGCGAAGGGCGATCCGCAGGCGCAGCAGATGCTGAAGGCGATCGGCAAGGTGGCGGTGAAGACGGCGAGCTGCCGCGCGCCGGCCGCGCAGCTGCAGTCGGTCGCCTACCGCCCGTCGACGCCGCGCCCGCTCGATCTCGACACGCCCGAGCGCCGGCAGATCGTCGCCTGGGTCAACGAACTGGCGCCGCAGTACCAGCTCGATCCGGCGCTGGTGCTGGCGGTGATCACCGCCGAATCCAACTTCCGCGCCGATGCGCAGTCGACGGCGAGCGCGATGGGGCTGATGCAGCTGATCCAGGCGACCGCCGACCGCTTCGGCGTGCAGAACGTCTGGGACCCGCAGCAGAACCTGCGCGGCGGCATGGCCTATCTGCGCTGGCTGCTCGCGTATTTCCGCGGCGACGTGCAGCTGGCGCTGGCCGGCTACAACGCCGGCGAGAACGCGGTCGATCGCAACGGCGGCATCCCGCCCTACGCCGAGACCCAGAACTACGTCGCCCGCATCCTGCAGCAGTACGGCCGCATGTGGCATCCGCACGTCGAGGGGCTGACCGAGCCCTCGGCGCTGGTTGCGGCGCTGCCGCCGGGACAAGGCCCGGTGCGCACGACGCCGGTCGCGGCCGGGCGCTGAGCCCCGGCGGTATCGCGGCCGCGACATCATGTGGTGGCTCGACCGCTACAACATTCTT
>NZ_DAOLKE010000214.1:0-6164 GCF_035331805.1 Plasticicumulans sp.
CTCGCGCCTCTGCGGCTGCCGCACGGTACCGACCGTCTCCCGGTCCCGTGCGGCGAGCGCAGCGAGCAGGATCTCGAATACCTCGACATCCCGGCCTTCCTGCGCCGTCAGGCCGACTGAGGGCTGCACCCGTTTCGCACGCGAGCGCCCCGCCCGGCCTCGCGCCTCTGCGGCTGCCGCACGGTACCGACCGTCTCCCGGTCCCGTGCGGCGGCTTTGTCGTTTCCGGGCCGCTCCGGGCCACTCCGGCCACGTAGTGAAGTCGCAACAGCCGTGAACCACCGGTGACAAGCGTGTGACCAAACCACCACGCATGGCACTTGATTGTTGTTTTTGTGCCCCGCACAATGACACATGCTGTTGCGCAGTTCATACTAAGCGCCAGTCAGTCATCCAACCGTCCGGTCCGCAACGTACGCCCCTCGTCGGTGCCGGCCCGGTCCCCAACCGGCTGTGACATGTCGGGGTATCCCATGATCAGGCAGCGCACGCTCAAGAACGTCATCCGCGCCACCGGCGTCGGCCTGCACACCGGCGAGAAGGTCTATCTGACGCTGCGCCCGGCGCCGCCGGATGCCGGCATCACCTTCCGCCGCGTCGACCTGCACGCGCCGGTCGAGATCTACGCGCAGCCCGAGAATGTCGGCGACACCCAGCTGTCGACGACGCTGGTGCGTGGCGACGTGCGCGTCTCGACGGTCGAGCACCTGCTGTCGGCCTTCGCCGGCCTCGGCATCGACAACGCCGTCGTCGACGTGAGTGCGCCGGAAGTGCCGATCATGGATGGCAGCGCCGGTCCGTTCGTGTTCCTGCTGCAGTCGGCGGGCATCGAGGAGCAGGCCGCACCGAAGCGCTTCATCCGCATCCGCAAGACCGTCGAGGTGCGTGACGGCGACAAGTGGGCGCGCTTCCGGCCGTTCGACGGCTTCAAGGTCAGGTTCACGATCGACTTCGATCACCCGGTGTTCCGCAACCGTGCGCAGCAGGCCGAGATCGACTTCTCGACCACTTCCTTCGTCAAGGAAGTCTCGCGCGCCCGCACCTTCGGCTTCATGCACGAGATCGAATACCTGCGGGAGCGCAACCTCGCGCTCGGCGGCAGCCTCGACAACGCCATCGTCGTCGACGAGTACCGCATCCTCAACGAGGACGGCCTGCGCTACGAGGACGAGTTCGTCAAGCACAAGATCCTCGACGCGATCGGGGATCTCTACCTGCTCGGCCACAGCCTGATCGGCGCCTTCGAGGGCTACAAGTCCGGTCACGGCCTCAACAACGCGCTGCTGCGCGCGCTGCTCGCCGACCGCGAGGCCTGGGAAGAAGTCACCTACGAGGAGCGCCACGCGCCGATCTCGTTCCTGCAGCCGGCGCAGGTCGCCCGCTGAGCCGAAGCGCGTAGCCAGCTGTCTGCGCCTGCACGGGCGCCGTTCGCGCAGAGCGCGGACGGCGCCCGTTTTGCATCCGGCCGGCCTGCACCACCGTAATGCAGCCCGGCCGGGGCCGGGCACGCAGGTGCGCGGCATCGGGTATCATCCGGCGCCTCGCCGCGTGCAGGCGCGCGTTTCAGCCAAAGGCTCAGTCATGAATCTGATGAAGCTGCTGTTCGGCAGCCGCAACGATCGCGCGGTCACCCGCATGCGCGCCCAGGTCGCCAAAATCACCGCGCTGGAGCCGGCGATCTCGGCGCTCGACGATGCCGGCCTGCGGGCGAAGACCGATGAATTCCGCTCGCGGCTGGCGGGTGGCACGACGCTCGACGCGCTGCTGCCCGAAGCCTTTGCCGTCGTGCGCGAGGCCGCGAAGCGCGTGCTCGGCCTGCGGCCGTTCGACGTGCAGTGCATCGGCGGCATGGTGCTGCATCAGGGCAAGATCACCGAGATGCGCACCGGCGAGGGCAAGACCCTGACCGCGACGCTGCCGGCCTACCTGAACGCGCTCGAAGGCAGGGGCGTGCACATCGTCACCGTCAACGACTACCTCGCGCGCCGCGACGCGACGCAGATGGGACGGCTGTTCGGCTTCCTCGGCCTCAGCACCGGCTGCATCCTCGGCGGCATGGACGCGGCCGAGAAGCGCGCCGCCTACGCCGCCGACATCACCTACGGCACCAACAACGAGTTCGGCTTCGACTACCTGCGCGACAACATGGCGTTCTCGCTGGAGCAGAAGGTGCAGCGCGCCTTCAACTTCGCGATCGTCGACGAGGTCGACTCGATCCTGATCGACGAGGCGCGCACGCCGCTGATCATCTCGGGTCCGGCCGAGGAGAGCGCCGACATCTACAAGCGCGTCAACGCGCTGATCCCGCGGCTGGTGGCGCAGGAAGCCGAGGACGGGCCCGGTGACTTCTCGGTCGACGAGAAGGTCAAGCAGGTCTACCTGACCGAGGAAGGTCACGAGAAGGTCGAGACGCTGATGGTCGAGGCCGGGCTGCTGCGCGACGGCGAGAGCCTCTACGACGCCACCAACCTGACGCTGTTCCACCACCTCAACGCCTGCCTGCGCGCACACAAGCTCTACCAGCGCGATGTCGCCTACATCGTGCGCGCCGGCCAGGTGGTCATCGTCGACGAGTTCACCGGCCGCACGATGCCGGGCCGGCGCTGGTCCGACGGCCTGCACCAGGCGATCGAGGCCAAGGAGGGCGTCGCGATCCAGGCCGAGAACCAGACGCTCGCGTCGATCACCTTCCAGAACCTGTTCCGGCTGTACCGCAAGCTCGCCGGCATGACCGGCACCGCCGACACCGAGGCCTACGAGTTCCAGCAGATCTACGGGCTCGAAGTGCTGGTCGTGCCGACGCACCGGCCGATGGTGCGCAAGGATCACGGCGACCTGGTGTTCCTGACCCAGCGCGAGAAGTACGTCGCGGTCGCCGAGGACATCAAGGACTGCGTCCAGCGCGGCCAGCCGGCGCTGGTCGGCACGACCTCGATCGAGGTTTCGGAGCTGCTGAGCCAGATGCTGACCAGGGACGGCGTGCCGCACTCGGTGCTCAACGCCAAGCAGCACGAGCGCGAGGCCGAGATCGTCGCGCAGGCCGGCCGGCCCGGCACCGTCACGATCGCCACCAACATGGCCGGCCGCGGCACCGACATCGTGCTCGGCGGCAACCTCTCGGCCGAACTCGACGCGCTCGATCCCGAGGCCGACGAGGCGGCCCGCGAGGCGGTGCGTGCCGACTGGCAGCAGCGCCACGACGCCGTGGTCGCCGCCGGCGGCCTGCACATCGTCGGCACCGAGCGCCACGAGTCGCGGCGCATCGACAACCAGCTGCGCGGCCGCTCCGGCCGTCAGGGCGATCCGGGTTCCTCGCGCTTCTACCTGTCGCTCGAAGACAGCCTGATGCGCATCTTCGCGTCCGAGCGCGTCTCGGGCCTGATGCAGAAGCTCGGCATGAAGGAAGGCGAGGCGATCGAGCATCCGTGGGTCACGCGCGCGATCGAGAACGCCCAGCGCAAGGTCGAGGCGCACAACTTCGACATCCGCAAACAGCTGCTCGAATACGACGACGTGGCCAACGAGCAGCGCAAGGTCGTCTACGCGCAGCGCAACGAGCTGCTCGCCGCCGAGGACATCGCCGAGGCCGTGCGCTCGATGCGCCACACGGTGCTCGGCCGCGTGTTCGCCGGCTTCGTGCCGCCGGGCAGTCTCGACGAGATGTGGGATCTGCCCGGCCTCGAAGCCGCGCTCGAAACCGACTTCGGCCTGACGCTGGCGCTGCGCAGCTGGCTGGAGGCCGAGCCGAACCTGATCGAGGAAAACCTGCGCGAGCGCGTGCTGGCGGCGGCCGACAGCGCCTATGACGACAAGGAAGCGCTGGTGCGCGCCGAGTTCCTGCGCCGCTTCGAGAAGGACGTGCTGCTGCAGGTGCTCGACAACCACTGGAAGGAGCATCTGGCGGCGATGGATTACCTGCGTCAGGGCATCCACCTGCGCGGTTTCGCGCAGAAGAACCCGAAGCAGGAATACAAGCGCGAAGCCTTCGAGATGTTCGAGGCCATGCTCGAACGCATCCAGCACGACGTGATCAGCTTCCTGCTGCGCGTGCAGTTCCAGCAGGAAGCCCCGCCGCTGCCCGAGCACCACGCGCCGGCCGATGCCGAGCTGCACTTCGAGCACGCCGAGGTCTCGGCGCTCGCCGAAGGCGAGGACGAGGAAGCCGAGGCCACGGCCCGTGCCGCCGCCGCCGATCGCGCCGCGCACACGCCCTTCGTGCGCGAGGACCGCAAGGTCGGACGCAACGACCCCTGCCCCTGCGGTTCCGGCAAGAAGTACAAGCACTGCCACGGCCAGCTCGCCTGAGCCTCCGCCGCCGTGGCCGGCGGGCACGACCGCGCGTCGTGCCCGCCGGGATCCGATATCCCGTTCCGATGCCCTTTCCGATGCCGATCCGCGGAGAACCGCCATGCCGGTGAACCTGAACCCGCCCGCACCGGGCAGCCTGAAAGCCATCGCCGGCGTCACGCTCGGCGTCACCGCCGCGCACGTGCGCAAGCCGGACCGCAAGGACGTGATGGTCATGACGCTGCCGGACGGTGCGCGCGTCGCCGGCGTGTTCACGCAGAACCGCTTCTGTGCGGCGCCGGTGCAGCTCTGCCGCGCGCATCTGGCCGCCGGCGCGCCGATCCGTGCGCTGGTCGTCAACACCGGCATCGCCAATGCCGGCACCGGCGACGACGGCCTCGCGCGCGCGCAGGCCGTCTGCGCGGAACTGGCCGGGCGGCTCGGCTGCGCACCCGCGCAGATCCTGCCGTTCTCGACCGGCGTGATCATGGAGCCGCTGCCGGTCGAGCGCATCGCCGCCGGCCTGCCGGCCTGTCTCGCCGATGCCCGCGGCAACGGCTGGGAGGACGCCGCCGCTGCGATCATGACCACCGACACGGTGGCCAAGGGCAGCTCGCGCACGCTCGAACTCGACGGCCGCCCGGTGAGCGTCACCGGCATCGCCAAGGGCGCCGGCATGATCCATCCGGACATGGCGACGATGCTCGGCTTCGTGGCCACCGACGCGGCGGTGGCGCAGCCGCTGCTCGATGCGCTGCTCAGGCGCGTCGCCGACGATTCCTTCAACCGCGTCACCGTCGACGGCGACACCTCGACCAACGATTCCTTCGTGCTGATCGCCGCCGGCACGGCCGGCATCGCCGAGATCGCGAGCGAGGCCGACCCGCGCCTCGCCGTGCTCGAAGCCGCGATCCGCGAGGTGGCGGTCGAGCTGGCGCAGGCGCTGGCGCGCGACGGCGAAGGCGCGACCAAGTTCGTGACCATCGAGGTCGATGGCGGGCGGGACCGCCGCGAATGCGTGCGCATCGGCAAGGCCATCGCCCATTCGCCGCTGGTGAAGACGGCGCTGTTCGCGTCCGACCCGAACCTCGGCCGCCTGCTCGCGGCGATCGGCTATGCCGGCATCGACGATCTCGACGTCAGCGCGCTGCGCCTGTGGCTCGGACCGGTGCTGGTCGCCGAGCACGGCGGGCGTGCCGCCGGCTACGTCGAGGCCGAGGCCGCTGCGGCGATGGCCGAGGCCGAGATCACGATCCGCGTCGAGCTCGGTCGCGGCAGCGCCCGCGATCGCGTCTGGACCTGCGACTTCTCGTACGACTACGTGAAGATCAACGCCGAGTACCGTTCTTGAGCGCAGGGGTCAGCGGCTCCGTCCGCGGATGCGTGCACGTCGCCGCCGGCGCGCTGGTCGATCGCGCCGGGCGCGTGCTGATCGCGCAGCGCCCGGCGCGCGCGCATCAGGGCGGGCTGTGGGAGTTTCCGGGCGGCAAGCTCGAAGCCGGTGAAAGCGTGCAGGCCGCGCTCGCGCGCGAGCTGCACGAGGAACTCGGCATCGTCGTGCGTCGCGCCCGGCCGCTGATCGCGGTCGAGCACGCCTACGCCGACAAGACCGTGCGCCTCGATGTCTGGCGCATCGAGGACTGGAGCGGCGTGCCGCACGGCCGTGAAGGCCAGCCGCTCGCCTGGTGCGATCCGCAGGCGCTCGACCCGGTCGCGTTTCCGGCGGCCGACGTGCCGGTGCTCGCGGCGCTGCGTCTGCCGCCGATGTACCTCGTGACCGGCGAGCCGGCGCAGGAGCCGGAGGTCTTTCTCGCCCGGCTCGATGCGGCCCTCGCGCGCGGCGTGCGGCTCGTGCAGCTGCGCGCGAAGGCGCTGCC
>NZ_DAOLKE010000215.1:0-3156 GCF_035331805.1 Plasticicumulans sp.
GTGGCGGCTGATCCGCAGCGCCGGGCGCGCGCTGCCGCAGGAGGCGTTCATCGAGCCGGAGCACACCGCGCAAGCCGGCACCGCGCAAGCCTCTCTCCCCCGGCTTCCGGCTTCTTCCGACGGCTGAGCCGACCCCCAAGGGGCCGATCCCCGCCAGCCACGAGGCCGGCCCGCGGACCGGCAAACCCTCCCGATGCCGGCTTTCCTCCTGCCGCACAGGCCCGGACCGCGCTGTGCGCCGATTCCCGGCAGTCCCCTCATGCAGGCACTGCGTATCGCGTCGATGACTGCCGGCAGAGGCGTGTCCGGGTGATCGGAAGAGGGTTCATCCATGCGCAAATCGCATGGCTTTCGATGGCGATTCCGGGTTGCACCTGCGAGCAGGAATCCATCTTCTCTTGCCTCACGCTTGCGGATGAAACGCGCCTGGCACGGAGGTTCGCCTCACTTCAGTCGGTCCGGGCGTCAGATAGACCCGCAGCGCCTGCCTGCTTGTTTTCCTGAAAACAGGATAAGTCAAGCTGTATTCATGGTGACGAATATGACGCTCAAATTTTCAAGTTAATAAAAAGCAAGAAAATTATGTGGACGACATGATGCATGCATGGCATTTCAATATGCAGTTCAGAAATGCAGAAATGTATCCACACTATTTTTTTGTGTTTAATGCAATATGTGTCTCACAGGTATAGATTGGTCTTACCGGCCACAGGGGTGCAGGGAAACAATGATGGGCCGACCGCCTGGTCACGGAGGGCACAAGCAAGCTGCCGATATCGAATCGGCATGGGTCAATCCGGATTCAGGGGGTTCCGATGCTCAGGATCAACCGTCTTGCCGCGGCACTGCTCGCCGCCGGCCTCCTCGCTGGCGCCTCTGGTGCCTCGGCCACGCAGATCATCAACATCAACAGCGGCAGCCAGTGGCGCTCGACGACCGACGGGCTGGTCGGCACACAGTGGTTCTTCGGCAATTTCAGCAATGCCGGCGATCCGGCGACGGCGCCGTATCCGAATCTGGTCACCACGCCGAACGACATCGTGCCCGGTAGCTCGGCGCAACTGATGTGGGCCTGCGGGCCGGGTAGCACGCTCTGTGACAACACCGGCACCAACGGGCCGACCGAGGTCTGGTTCGGCATGCCGCTCGACCTGAAGGCGAATCCAATCGCCCGGCTCGGGGCGGCGCAGATCATTGCCGACGACTACTTCGAATTCATCGTCAACGGCCAGTTCGTGCAGACCGGCTATCTGGATGATCACATCGATCCGGTCACCGGCCAGCCGGTGCCGGTCAGCATCGATTTCACCAGTTACCTGCACGATGGCTACAACTGGCTGGAGATCCATGCCCTCGATGGCTACTTCCCGACCCTGGGTGCGGCCTGTGATCCCGGCTACACCGAGCGCCCGGTTCAGGATGCCCGCGGCACGTTCTGCGCCGGGGATCGTGTCGGCGAGTACGCCTTCGTCGATGGCGTCATCGTTTCGGTGCCGGTGCCGATGACCGCGGCGCTGATGGGCGCCGGGCTGCTCGGTCTGGTACGTCGGCGCAACCGGCCGGCGACGGGCGCGATGCGCCTGATGGCCTGAGGAGGTCCCATGACTATTACCCCGAAACCCTGGTTCACGTACTACGACCTGGGCGTCGACCTGCAGCGCTGCTTCGAAGACAACTGCACACGCCTCTATCAGACCGCCCGCCAGAGCCTGAGCGACGAGGAGGGGCGCGAGCCGCCGGCCCGGTGGTGGCAGGCGGGGCTCGGCTGCCTCGGGGCGCTG
The DNA here is from genome assembly GCF_035331805.1 of Plasticicumulans sp. Taxonomy (NCBI): domain Bacteria; kingdom Pseudomonadati; phylum Pseudomonadota; class Gammaproteobacteria; family Candidatus Competibacteraceae; genus Plasticicumulans; species Plasticicumulans sp. The sequence continues at coordinate 1,782 of NZ_DAOLKE010000215.1, forward strand.
CGGCCGTGGCTGCTCGGCTGGCAGTCGATGGCCGATGAGCAGGGCGAATATCTGGCGACGGCGCTGCTGCGCTGCCAGCGCCAGCTCGGCGAGCAGCGCGAGCGGCTTGCCGAAGAGATGCTCAGCGTCTGGCTGGCTGGTCTGCAGCGACTGGAACCGCCGGGGCCGTTCGCACTGCTCGATCAGCTGCTGGGTTTGCCGGCGGCGAGTGCGAAGCAGCAGTTGCCCGTGGTGGCGAAGCCCGGGGAAAACCCGCCGCCGTCCGAATCCGGAGCGCAGGCCAGCCCTGCCGGAAAGAGCCGCGCCAGCGCGGTCACCAGCTGACATGGCCCGCCCCTGGCCGGGGCGCTGGCAGCGCAACCTGTGTGCCTGGTACCGGGAGCGGCACCGGTTGTACCGGGGTGGCGGCCGGGAAGGTGTGCCCTGAAGCGGCCCCCGAGGCGGCACCGTCCGATCCCGACGGCCGCGAAGCCTGGGAGCTTGGCTGGCGGCGACTGCTCGACAGCTTCGGGCGCGAGCCCGCGGAGGTGGCGTTCGTGTTCGAGCGCGACGGCCGCTGCCGGCTGGCGACCACCGGCAGGGCGTTTTCCTGTCTGGGCCAGGATGATGGCCGCGACTGGCGGGTGCGGTTGCCGGAGCCGGTGCGCGCAGTCATCGAACAGCTCGCGCATCTGGCCCGGCTCGGGGTCTCGACAAGCCGCGGCGTGTGCTGCAACGGACGGCAGTACCAGTTCCGCAGCCTGGCGCTGCGCCCCAGCGAACCGGCGCCCGGAACGGTGCTGGTGCTGGGGCAGGACGTGACCGAAGCCAACGCCGCGATGCAGGCCCTGCACGTGCTCGGCAGCCGGCTGCTCGGGCTGGCCGAGCGCGACGTGCTGCTCGACATCGCCAACCGGCGCTGCTTCGAGCGCAGCCTGCAGCGGGAATGGCGCCGGCTCCGGCGCGAGGGCGGCCACCTGGCCGTGCTGTTCGTCGATCTCGACGACTTCAAGGCCTGCAACGACCGCTTCGGCCATGCCTGGGGCGATGTCTGCCTGCTGCGTGTGGCCACCGTGCTGCAGCAGGTCGCGACCCGCCCGGCCGATCTGGTGGCCCGCTACGGCGGCGACGAGTTTGCCGTGCTGCTGCCCGATACCGACGAGGCCGGCGCCCGGCTGCTCGCCGGGCAGATGCACGCGCTGCTGCAGGGCCAGCAGGACCCGCAGCACCCCCGGCTGACGCTGACCATCGGCGCGGCCGCGGCGGAGGCGGGGCAGCTGGCGATGGCGAGCGAACTGCTCGATCTCGCCGATCGGGCGCTGTATCGCGGCAAGACCCGGGGGCGCAACTGCACGGTTGCGGCTTCGGAGCTTGCGGGCTGAACCGATGCAAGCGG
>NZ_DAOLKE010000215.1:3256-6163 GCF_035331805.1 Plasticicumulans sp.
CGGTGCACGCCCACCCGGCCTCGGGGCGGAGCGCTCTTCGGGGGGAGGGGCTCCCGAGTGCCGGGCGGCAGCGTGTCGCCAGTGAGTCCGGTCGCCATGCGGGCGGCGACCGGTATCCGGGGGACGAAAAGGTCCCTGATTCGGCCGGTGCCCGGAGACGCGGCGGCACCGGCCTTTCTTTTTTGAAGCCTGCATGCGGGCGGGGGCATGAGACATGTTCGGGCTGGGAAAGACGCGCCCGGGGGGTGGCGGCAGCGCGGCAATGGCCGGCGAGGTCGCACGCTGGGACGCGGACGGGGCGCTCTGGCATCTGGGCAGCCGGCGCACGGGGCTTTCCGAGACGGAAGCCGCGACGCGGCAGCGGATGTACGGCGACAACCGCATCACGCAGGCTCCGCGCACGCCGCTCTGGCGGCGGCTGCTGCAGGAGTTCGGCAATTTCTTCGCGCGGGTGCTGTGGGCGGCGGCGGCGCTGGCGTTTCTGGCGGAGAGCCAGACGCCCGGCCAGGGCATGCGCGAACTCGGCTTCGCCATCGTCGCCGTCATCCTGATCAACGGCGTGTTCTCGTTCTGGCAGGTGCAGCGCGCCGCGCAGGCGCTGGCTGCGCTGCAGGCGCTGCTGCCGCAGCAGGTGACGCTGCTGCGCGACGGGCACTGCGAGCGGCGCGACAGCGTGCTGCTGGTGCCGGGGGACGTGATCCGCCTCGGGGCCGGCGAGCGGGTGCCGGCCGACTGCCGGTTGATCGAGGCCTGCGACCTGCGCGTGAGCCTCTCGACGCTGAGCGGCGAATCGGCACCGCTGACCCGCGCCAGCGCGGCCTGCGCGCAGGCGCATCCGCTGGAGGCCGACAACCTGCTGCTCGCCGGCACGCTGCTGCTCAGCGGCCACGGCACGGCCCTGGTGTATGCGACCGGCATGGACACCGAGTTCGGGCGCATCGCCGGCCTGACGCAGGCGGCCGAAGACAGCGCCTCGCCGCTGCAGCGCGAGATCGCGCACATCTCGCGGCTGGTCACGCTGCTCGCCACCGCGCTCGCGGTCGGCTTCTTCGCCATCGGCCAGTGGCTGGAGCTGCCGCTGCACACCAGCCTGATGTTTGCCATCGGCATCCTGGTCGCCAACGTCCCCGAGGGCCTGCTGCCGACGGTGACGCTGGCGCTCGCCATGGCCACGCAGCGCATGGCGCGGCGCCGGGCGCTGGTGCGCAGCCTGCCGGCGGTCGAGGCGCTCGGCTCGACGACGGTGATCTGTTCGGACAAGACCGGCACGCTGACCGAAAACCGCATGCGCGTGTGCCGCGCGGCCACCGTCGCCGGCGTGCTGGCCGAGGGCGAAGCACTGCCGGGGCCGCTGGCCGAGATCGCGCGCTGCTGCCACGACCTGCAGCGGCAGGCCGACGGCCGCATGATCGGCGATCCGCTGGAGCAGGCGCTGCACGCCTGGGCCGGGGCCGGACCGGGCTGCCGGCGCATCGACGAGCGGGCCTTCGATGCCGTGCGCCGGCGCATGTCGGTGCTGGTCGCGCGCGCCGGCGGCGAGCGCTGGCTGCTCTGCAAGGGCGCGCCCGAAACCGTGCTGCCGCGCTGCCGGCAGGCCTGGACGCCGGCGGGCATCGTCACGCTCAGCCACAGCGAACGCTCGGCGCTGGTGCGCCTGCAGTCGGCCTGGGCCGATGCCGGCCAGCGCGTGCTGGTGCTGGCCTGGCGCCCGCACGACGACACGCACATCGGCGAGGAGGACGGCCTGATCCTCGCCGGCCTCGTCGGCCTGGAGGATCCGCCGCGCCCGCAGGTGCCCGAGGCCATCGCCCGCTGCCGCGCCGCCGGCGTACGCGTGATCATGGTCACCGGCGACCATCCGCAGACCGCGCTCGCGATCGCCCGCGAGATCGGCCTGGTGTGCAGCGAGCGGCCGGTCGTGCTGCAGGGCGACGGGCTCGTGCGCATGAGTGCCGCGCAGCGTGCCCGGGCGCTCGCCGCGCCCGAGGTGATCTGCGCGCGCGTCAGCGCCGAGCAGAAGCTGCTGGTCGTCGAGGCGCTGCAGGCCGGCGGCGAGGTCGTCGCCGTCACCGGCGACGGCGTCAACGATGCGCCGGCCCTCAAGCGCGCCGATGTCGGCATCGCCATGGGCCTCGCCGGCACCGACGTGGCGCGCGAGGCGGCCGACATCGTGCTGCTCGATGACCACTTCGCGACCATCGTCGATGCGATCGAGGAAGGCCGCACGGTCTACGCCAACCTCCGCCGCTTCCTGACCTACATCCTCAGCTCCAACATCCCGGAGCTGGTGCCGTATCTGGTGTTCGTGCTGGCGGGCGTGCCGCTGCCGCTGACGGTGATCCAGATCCTCGCGATCGACCTCGGCACCGACCTGCTGCCGGCCCTCGCCCTCGGCGCCGAACCACCGCGCCCGGGGGTGATGAACAGGCCCCCGCGCCCGCGTGGCGAACGCCTGCTGAACGGCGCGCTGCTCGCGCGCGCCTACGGCTGGATCGGCCTGCTGCAGGCGGCCGTGTCGCTCGCGGTCTACGCCGCGGTGCTCGATGCCGGCGGCTGGCACTACGGCGAGGCGCTCGCCGCGCAGGCGCCGCTGTACCGGGAGGCGACCGGCGCCTGCCTCGCGGCGATCGTCGTCTGCCAGATGGCCAACCTGTTCCTCTGCCGCGACCCGCGGCTGCCGGCCTGGTCGGCGGCCGGCCACAACCCGCTGCTGCTGCCGGCACTGGCGGCCGAATTCGGCACCATCCTCGTCATCCTCTACACGCCCTTCGGCCAGCAGCTGTTCGGCACGGCCGCGCTGCCCGTGACGGTCTGGCTGCAGGCCCTGGCCGGCGCGGCGCTGCTCGCCGGGCTGGAGGAAGGGCGCAAGGCACTGCTCAGGGCGGCCGACCGCTGGCGTGCTCCGGC
>NZ_DAOLKE010000216.1:0-6156 GCF_035331805.1 Plasticicumulans sp.
GGGCTCGGCTGACCACTGCCAGCCGTAGCCCGCCCCGCCGGTGCGGATGCCGCGCCTGCCGCCGCACCGGCGGCACCGGCGACGGCCGACAACACGCGCCGCCGTGGCAGCGATGACCGCGGCCGGCGTCGTGACGACGAACCGCGTGGCAAGGGCGGCGACTTCGACGGCGATCGCCGTGGCAAGGGCAGGAAGGGCGGCAAGGGCGGTCGCCTGGTCGGCGCGGCGTCCAAGCAGGGCTTCGTGAAGCCGGTGTCGCCGATGACGCGCGAGGTGGCGCTGCCCGAGACCATCACGGTCGCCGAGCTGGCGGCGAAGATGGCGGTCAAGGCCACCGAGGTCATCAAGACCCTGATGAAGCTCGGCACCATGGTCACGATCAACCAGGTGCTCGACCAGGAAACCGCCGCGATCGTCGTCGAGGAGATGGGTCACAGCTACAAGCTGCTGTCCGAGAACGCGCTCGAGGACGAACTGGCCGCCGAGATGGGCGTCGTGCACGAGGCGCGCTCGCGTGCGCCGGTGGTCACGATCATGGGCCACGTCGACCACGGCAAGACCTCGCTGCTCGACTACATCCGCCGCACCAAGGTCGCGGCCGGCGAGGCCGGCGGCATCACGCAGCACATCGGCGCCTACCACGTCGAGACCGGCAAGGGCACGATCACCTTCCTCGATACCCCCGGCCACGCGGCGTTCACGGCGATGCGTGCCCGCGGTGCGAAGGCGACCGACATCGTCGTGCTCGTGGTCGCGGCCGACGACGGCGTCATGCCGCAGACGGTCGAGGCGATCCAGCACGCGCGCGCTGCCGGCGTGCCGATCGTCGTCGCCGTCAACAAGATGGACAAGAACGGCATCGATCTCGAACGCGTCAAGAGCGAGCTGTCGCAGCACGGCGTGATCTCGGAAGAGTGGGGTGGCGAGAACCTCTTCGCCTACGTGTCGGCGAAGTCCGGACAGGGCATCGACGGCCTGCTCGACCAGATCCTCGTGCAGGCCGAGGTGCTGGAGCTGACCGCCGCCGTCGACGGCCCGGCCAAGGGCGTGGTCATCGAGTCGCGCCTCGACAAGGGCCGCGGTCCGGTCGCGACGCTGCTGGTGCAGTCCGGCACGCTGCGCAAGGGCGACATCATCCTGACCGGCCTCGAATACGGCCGCGTGCGCGCGATGCTCGACGAGACCGGCCGGCCGATCGACGAGGCCGGTCCGTCGATTCCGATCGAGGTGCTCGGCCTCTCCGGCGCCCCGAACGCCGGTGACGAGGCGGTCGTGGTCAGCGACGAGCGCAAGGCGCGCGAGATCGCGCTGTTCCGCCAGGGCAAGTTCCGCGAGGTCAAGCTGGCGCGCCAGCAGAAGGCCAAGCTCGAGAACGTCTTCAGCCAGATGGCCGAGGGCGAGATCGCGACGCTCAACGTCGTGCTGAAGACCGACGTGCAGGGCTCGGCCGAGGCGCTGTCCGAGGCGCTGACCAAGCTGTCGACCGACGAGGTGCGCGTGCGCATCATTTCGTCCGGCGTCGGCGCGATCAACGAATCGGATGCCAACCTCGCCGTCGCCTCCGAGGCGGTGATGATCGGCTTCAACGTCCGTGCCGACAGCGCGGCGAAGAAGGTCATCGAGGAGGAAGGCGTCGATCTGCACTACTACAGCGTCATCTACGACGTCATCGACGAGATCAAGAAGGCGCTGGTCGGCATGCTCTCGCCCGAGGTCAAGGAGCAGATCATCGGCCTCGTGCAGGTGCGTCAGGTGTTCCGCCATCCGAAGTTCGGCGCGATCGCCGGCTGCATGGTCGTCGACGGCGTGGTCAAGCGCTCGGCGCCGATCCGCGTGCTGCGCGAGAACGTCGTCATCTTCGAGGGCGAGCTCGACTCGCTGCGCCGCTTCAAGGATGACGTCGCCGAGGTCCGGCAGGGCTTCGAGTGCGGCATCGGCGTGCGCAACTACAACGACGTGCGCGAAGGCGACCAGATCGAGGTCTTCGAGCGCATCGAAGTCCAGCGCACGCTGTAAGCGCAACGGAGCCCGCAGCCGATGGCCAAGGAGTTCTCGCGTACCCGCCGGCTCGGCGAACAGGTGCGCCGTGATCTCGCCGCGCTGATGCGCAGCGAGATCGACGACCGGCGCGTGGCAATGGTCTCAATCACGCAGGTCGAGATCAGCCGCGACCTCGCGCACGCCAAGGTCTGGGTCACCTACCTCGGCCCCGAGGCCGAGCGTCCGGCCGTGCTGAAGCAGCTCGCCGAGCACGCCGGTCTGCTGCGCCAGCAGCTCGGGCGCGGCCTGCACGTGCGCACCGTGCCGCGGCTCGCCTTCGTCTACGACGAATCGATCGAGCGCGGCGCGAAGCTCGATGCGCTGATCCGTCAGGCGGTCGCCGAAGACGCGGCCCGCCACCCCGACGACGCGGACGGTCATCCCGGCGACGACGATCCGGCATGAGTTCCCGTGAAACCCAGCCGCGCGTGCGCCGGGAACGGCGCGACGTGCACGGCATCCTGCTGCTCGACAAGCCTCGCGGCCTGTCCTCGAACGCCGCGCTGCATGCGGTGAAATGGCTGTACGCGGCCCGCAAGGCCGGGCACGGCGGCAGCCTCGATCCGCTCGCCACCGGCCTGCTGCCCTGCCTGTTCGGCGAGGCGACCAAGGTCTCGGGCCTGCTGCTCGATGCCGGCAAGCGCTATCGCTTCACGGCGAAACTTGGCGTCACCACCACGACCGGCGATGCCGAAGGCGCGCTGCTCGCCGAGCGGCCGCTGCCGCCGATCGATGCCGACGTGCTCGAAACCGTGTTCGCGCGCTTTCGCGGCCCGATCGAACAGGTGCCGCCGATGCATTCGGCGCTGAAGCGCGACGGCCGGCCGCTGTACGAGCTCGCCCGCCAGGGCATCGAGGTCGAGCGCGCCCCGCGCAGCGTCACGATCCACAGCCTGCAGCTGCTCGACTGGAGCGCCGGGAGCTTCTCGGCCGAGGTCGCCTGCTCGAAGGGCACCTACATCCGCGTGCTCGCCGAGGACATCGGCGCGGCACTCGGCTGCGGGGCGCACCTGCTCGAACTGCGCCGCATCGGCGTCGAGCCCTGGGATGCCGCGCGCATGCTGACGCTCGATCAGCTGCGCGCCCTCGGCGAGGACCGCGACGCCCTCGATGCCTGTCTGCTGCCGATCGACAGCGCGCTCGCCGGCTGGCCGAGGGTCGAACTCGGCGACGAAGCCGCGCACGGCTTCGTCAACGGCAACCCGGTGCGGGCGAACCCGCTGCCGGTGGACGGCGAGGTGCGGGTCTACGGCAACGGCCGCCTGCTCGGCATCGGCTGCCCGACCGGCGATGGCCGCGTCGCGCCGCGGCGCGTGCTGAATGCGTCCTGAAAACGCTGCCGGGCCGCATCCGCAGGACAGGCGGCACGACGTGCTTCATCCGGCCGCAGACTTGCATGGCGTCCCCTGCGCTTGCCTTGTGGGGCAGCCTGGGGACGGTTAGAATCGCGCGTTCTTTTATACCCACCCGATTCCGCACACGGAATCAGAATTCGGAGTGCCTCAATGTCCCTCAGCAACGAACAGAAGGCCCAGGTCGTCCAGGAATTCCAGCGTGCCGCCAATGACACCGGCTCGCCGGAAGTCCAGGTCGCGCTGCTGACCGCGCGCATCAACGGCCTGCAGCCGCATTTCCAGTCGAACAAGCAGGATCACCACTCGCGCCAGGGCCTGCTGAAGATGGTCAACCAGCGCCGCAAGCTGCTCGATTACCTCAAGCGCGGTGACCTCGGCCGTTATCAGGATCTGATCGCCCGCCTGGGCCTGCGTCGCTGATTCCGTCGTACGCACGCCGCCTCGCATTACCGCTTCCCAGGCAGCACTTCAGGATGGTCCCGTGGCTTCCGTGAAAAAATCCTTTCAGTACGGTCAGCACACCGTCACGCTGGAAACCGGCGAAATCGCCCGTCAGGCCGACGGCGCGGTCATGGTCAGCATGGCTGACACGGTGGTGCTGGTCACCGCGGTGGGGGCGAAGGAAGCCGCGCCGGGGCGGGACTTCTTCCCGCTGACGGTCGACTATCAGGAGCGCACCTATGCCGCGGGCCGCATTCCCGGCGGCTTCTTCCGCCGCGAAGGCCGCCCGTCCGAAAAGGAAACGCTGACCTCGCGCCTGATCGACCGGCCGCTGCGTCCGCTGTTTCCCGAAGGCTTCTACAACGAAGTCCAGATCATCGCGACGGTGATGTCGGCCAACAACGACATCGATCCGGACATCCCGGCGCTGATCGGTGCCTCGGCTGCGGTCGCGCTGACCGGCATGCCCTTCGGCGGCCCGATCGGTGCCGCGCGCGTCGGTTACATCAACGGCCAGTACCTGCTGAACCCCTCGCACTCGGAGCTGAAGACCTCGCAGCTCGATCTCGTCGTCGCCGGCACCGAAAACGCCGTGCTGATGGTCGAGTCCGAAGCGCAGGAGCTCTCCGAGGAAGTCATGCTCGGCGCCGTCGTGTTCGGCCACGAGCAGATGCAGGCCGCGATCCGCGCGATCCGCGAACTCGCCGCCGAAGCCGGCAAGCCGGCCTGGGACTGGTCGGCCCCGGCCGCCGATACCGCGCTCGATGCCGCCGTGCGCAGCGCCGCCTTCGGATCGCTGGTCGAGGCCTACCAGATCGCCGTCAAGCAGGACCGCCAGAACCGCGTGCGCGAAATCCGCGGCTCGGTGGTCGAGCAGCTCGCCGGTGAAGGTGCCGCCTACACGCCGGAAGCCGTCAAGACGGCTTATTCGAACCTCGAATACCGCGTCGTGCGCGACCGCATCCTCGACGGCAACCCGCGCATCGACGGCCGCGACACCAAGACGGTCCGCCCGATCACCGTGCGCGCCGGCGTGCTGCCGCGCACGCACGGCTCGGCGCTGTTCACGCGCGGCGAGACGCAGGCGCTGGTCGTCGCCACGCTCGGCACCACCCGCGACTCGCAGATCATCGACGCGCTCGAAGGCGAGTACCGCGAGCTCTTCATGCTGCATTACAACTTCCCGCCGTTCTCGGTCGGCGAGACCGGCCGCGTCGGCAGCCCGAAGCGCCGCGAGATCGGCCACGGGCGTCTGGCCAAGCGCGGCGTCGCGGCCGTGATGCCGGACATGGAGAAGTTCCCGTACGTCGTGCGCGTGGTCTCCGAGATCACCGAGTCGAACGGCTCCAGCTCGATGGCCTCGGTCTGCGGCTCCAGCCTGGCGCTGATGGACGCCGGCGTGCCGCTGAAGGCACCGGTGGCCGGCATCGCGATGGGTCTGATCAAGGAAGGCGAGCGCTTCGCGGTGCTCTCCGACATCCTCGGTGACGAAGACCACCTCGGCGACATGGACTTCAAGGTTGCCGGCACCACGCAGGGCGTCACCGCGCTGCAGATGGACATCAAGATCGACGGCATCACCAAGGAGATCATGCAGGTCGCGCTGGCCCAGGCCCGCGAAGGCCGCCTGCACATCCTCGGCTGCATGAACGCCGTGCTCGACAGGCCGCGCGACGACATCTCCTCGTTCGCACCGCGCATCGTCACGATCAAGATCAATCCCGACAAGATCCGTGACGTGATCGGCAAGGGCGGCGCGGTCATCCGCCAGCTCACCGAGGAAACCGGCACGACGATCGACATCGACGACGACGGCACGGTCAAGATCGCCGCGGTCGACAAGAGCGCCAGCGACGAGGCGCGCCGGCGCATCGAGATGATCACCGCCGACATCGAGGTCGGTCGCATCTACGAAGGCAAGGTCGTGCGCATCATGGACTTCGGCGCCTTCGTGTCGCTGCTGCCCGGGCGTGACGGCATGGTGCACATCTCGCAGATCTGCGAGGAGCGCATCCAGAGCGTCACCGACAAGCTCGCCGTCGGCGACAGCGTGCGCGTCAAGGTCATGGAAATCGACAAGCAGGGCCGCGTGCGCCTGACCATGCGTCAGGTCGACGCCTGAGACCGGCGGACATCTGTACCGATCGTCGCTGAATCGCTTGCGATCGGTGCGGATGATGCCGTACTCTCGCGCGCTCGCCGCCACCTTGCGGCGAGTACGGAATTCCGGAGAAGTGGCCGAGTGGTCGAAGGCGCACGACTGGAAATCGTGTATACGCTAACCGCGTATCGAGGGTTCGAATCCCTCCTTCTCCGCCAT
>NZ_DAOLKE010000217.1:0-6087 GCF_035331805.1 Plasticicumulans sp.
CAGCGTCGAGAACAGCAACTCGCGCGTGTACTGACCCGCGCGCTGCTCCTCGAACCAGGCATCGAGCGCCTGGGCACCGACCACGCGCTCGATCAGCGCCCGCGCCATCACCGGTACCGGCGTCTGTTCCACGAAGCGCGTCAGGATCGGCGGCAGGCTCAACATCGGGGCGGACTCGGGCAGGTCAGGGGGGAATTTAAAGATTTACAACAGGTTGGTGGCACCTTGAAAGCCATGGCCGCCGCCGCTTATCATCGGCAGCCGCCATCCTGCCTCGGGAGATGACTCGTGGAACCGTCCTTCTGGCACGACAAATGGGAACGCCGTGATCTCGGCTTCCATCAGTCCGAAATCAATCCGCTGCTGCAGCGCCACTGGCCGCGGCTCGGTCTGGCGGCCGGCGCGGGCGTGTTCGTGCCGCTCGCCGGCAAGAGCCTCGATCTGCGGTGGCTGGCCGCTCAGGGGCATCCGGTGCTCGGCGTCGAGCTGTCGGAAACCGCGTGCACCGAATTCTTCACGGACAGCGGCCTGCCATTCGAGCGAAGCCACGACGGCCCGTTCGAGCGCTTCCGGGGCGCGGGCATCGAACTGCTGTGCGGGGACTTCTTCGCGCTGCAGGCCGCGCATCTGGCCGGTGTTGCGGCGATCTACGACCGCGCGGCGCTGATCGCCCTGCCGCCGCCGATGCGCCGGCGCTATGTCGCGCATCTGCAGGCGCTCTGCCCGCCGCTGCCGACGCTGCTGATCACGCTCGACTACGAGCAGGCCGAGCGCGACGGCCCGCCGTTCAGCGTGCCGGAGTCCGAGGTGCGCGCGCTGTACGAGCCGCACTGGCCGGTGCGCTGCGTCGAGCGCGTCGATCTGCTCGCCAGCGAGCCGCGCTATCGCGAGCGCGGCATGAGCCGCATCGAGGACTGCGCCTTCGTGCTCGGAGCGCTGGCGGGCGGCTGAGCGGCTACGGCGCCGCCGGCATGTCTTCGTCGAGCGACAGGTCGGCCGGCGGCCAGCCGAACAGCTCGCCCGGTGTCGGCTGCCAGTCCGGCAGCAGCGCGAGCAGCAGCGGCTCCTGCGGCGCGATCAGCTCCGGAGCGGCGTAACGGCCGTCGCTGCCGAGGCGGTGGATTTCGACGTAGCGCTGTTCCGGGTCGATCAGCAGCAGTTCGGGCACGCCGGCACGCTCGTAGACGCGTCGCTTCAGCCGCCGGTCCTTCAGCGCGTTCGACGGCGACAGCACCTCGACGACCAGATCGGGTGCGCCATCGACATGGCGGCCATTGGCGAGCTTCGCCGGGTCGCAGACGACCAGCACGTCGGGCTGCACGACGGTGTGGGCGTCGAGACGCACGTCCACGGGGGCCATCAACACTTCGCAGCCACAGCCGGCACCGCCGGAACCACGTCCGCGGCGCTCGGCGAGTGTCGATCGCAGCGCGGCAAACAGGGCACCGGTGATGCGCTGATGATCCAGCGTCGGTGCCGGCGACATCGCATACACGCGCCCGTCGATCAGCTCGCAGCGCGGCGTGTCGCTCGGCCAGCCGAGATAGTCCTCGGCGCTCCAGACTTCGTCACGGGCGGGCAGCGGGCGGGACATGGTCGGGTACACCTGCGGAGTCGGCCGAAGCGGGATGGCGCGATGCTAGGCCGCTGCCGCGCAGCCGGCCAGTGGCGCCTCAGCCGCCGCCCGCGGCGGGAGTGTCCCAGGCCGGAGCCGCATCGGCCCGCAGCGTGGTCTCGCGCTGCTGGCGGCGTGCGCGCTTGGCCTCGTACATCTCGCGATCGACCGCGTCGATCAGTTCGAGCACATCGGCGCGATGCCCGGCACCGGTCTCGCCCATGCCGAAGGTGATGCCGAAGTCGATGCCGGTGCGCCGGGAAAGCTCGTGGATGCGCCGCTCGACCCGGCCGGTGACCTGCAGCGCCTGTTCGCGGCCGGTGTGCGGCAGCACGAACACGAACTCGTCGCCGCCGTAGCGGGCGATCAGGTCGGAGCGGCGCACGCCCTCGCGCAGGATGCGGCCGATCTCCTGCAGCACCGCGTCGCCGGCGGTGTGGCCGAGCGTGTCGTTGACCGACTTGAAGCGGTCCATGTCGGCGAACACGACGGTGATGCGGTCGGTGTCGCGATCCATCAGCCGCTGCAGCAGCTCGACCGATTCGGCGAGGCCGCGGCGGTTCAGCAGGCCGGTCAGGCCGTCGTAGCGGCTGACGCGTTCGAGCTGCACGCGCGCCTGTTCGAGGCGCAGCAGCAGGAAGTACGCGTACATGACGATGATCGCGCTGAACAGCGGCAGGAAGATCAGCCCGGCGCGCAGGTCGGTCAGCGAGTCCTGATAGCGCACGACGAGCGCGAGCAGCGCGCAGCCGAAGCTCCAGGCCAGCGATTCGCCGTACATGCGCAGCCCGTAACGCATGCCGTTGCCGAGGATGACCATCAGATAGGCGAGCAGCGACGGCGGCACGCTGTACGGATCGTTGACCAGGAACAGCGAGATGCTGGCCACGTCGAGCACCATCGCCAGCCGGATGCGCGATTCGCCATAGCGCCCGAGCCAGGCGTGCCACATGTTCACGGCGTTCAGCAGCCAGTAGCTGCCGACGTGCAGCCACACGGCCCAGACCGGATACCAGAACGGCTGCTCGCCCGGCCGGCCGCTGAAGTAGAACAGCGCGATGCTCACGAACAGAAAGCGCGTCAGGAACTGCACGCGCATCTCGGCCCACGAGGCCGGCCGCAGGCCGGCACTGCCGATCCAGCCCGGGGATTCGCTGAACTGCAGCACGCGGCGGTCGCCACGCCGGCGTTCGTGGAAACCGGGCGGGGGGCGTGGAGGCAAGCGCAGCTCCTTGGCAGCAGGTTCGACCGGGCAAGCATATACGACGGATGCCGTATGCAGCGAAGGGCCATGCCGCCCGTGCAAGCCCTTGAGCGGACGCGGCAAGTCGCCGTTGCCTTGCGCGGGGTGCGGCTCTGCTATACCGCAGGCACGCCGACGGACGGCGATGCGAACCGCCCGCGGCGCCTCACCGGACCCTCAGGAGGGACAGGACATGGGTGTTCCCATCCGCGCCAGCCGTCTGGCCGCCGTCGTCACGCTCGCCCTGGCCGGATCGGCGGCCTTCGCGGCCGATCACAACGATCCGAACGCGATCAATTCCATCTTCTCGGACATTCCGGTCAGCCCGGCCGACCTGTACGACTTCTTCGGCTTTCCGGCCGACGACCGCAGCCAGGGCGAGAAGGTCGTGATGGCGCTGACCTTCGCGTCGGTGCCGAAGACCGGCGTGCTCGATCCCGACCTGCTGTACCGCATCCGCATCCACCCCGAGGCGCGGCTGGTGCGGCCGTCGAAGGAGGACTGGAGCCTCGACACCGTGCTCGCCTACGCCGGCGCGCTGAAGGATCGCTACCTCGACAGCCGCACGGCCGAGGTGCGCGTGCGCGTCGATGCCCGCCAGCAGGCCAAGGTCGATTTCATCGGCTTCCCGTCCGGCAGCTTCACGAAGATCATCCCGACCAACACGCCGGTGAGCGTGCAGGCGCCGGACGGCCAGGCGCTGCAGGTGTTCGTCGGCGGTCGCGACGATGCCTTCTTCAACGACCTGCCGGGTTTCTTCCGCTCGATCAACTACGGGCCGCAGTTCTACCTGATCCCGCTCGGTGCCGATCCGGACCTGCGCGAGTTCGCGATCCCGAAGACGCTGCTCGAACTCGAAGGCAACACGCTGTTCAACTTCGATCCGGCGCATCCACGGCTCGGGGAGGGCGAGAAGCTGCCGCTGCCCGACAGCGGCCCGCGCGAGCTGCAGGGCGTGCCCTACCGCAAGGACGCCAACGGCAACTACCGCTTCGTCTACAGCGGCAGGGACGCGCAGGCCGGGCGCAACGTCAACGCCATCATCCTCGAACTGCCGCTCGGCTACGTGACCGAGGCACCGGACAAGAACCGCGTCGTCAGCGCCTGGGGCGAGAGCTGGGTGCTGAAGGCCGCGAACAAGGTCGAGACCATCCCGGACGAGCAGAAGGGCTTCGGGCCGTGGCTCGAAAAGCGCCTGCCGCAGGGCGAGCGCAGCGAGTTCGAGCGCGAGCTGGAGCGCTACAAGCGCGTCGATACCGACGGCGTGCCCTTCGAGGATGCCGCGCTCAGCGAGCGCGAGGACTCCCGCCAGCTCGGCGCCGACAACCTGTCGCTGGCGCGGCGCTTCGTGATCCGCTTCGCGCATCTGGGCTGGGGCTTCGGCCCGTCGATCGACGCGCTGGGCCTCAGGACCTGCTTCGACCACGACCACTCGCCGGTGTCGATCCACCGCTACGACCGGCTGGCGATCGAGGCCTTCCCGCGCGCGAAGACCTGCTTCTTCCAGGAGGTCAACATGCCCGACGCGAGCTGGAACCCGCGCGGCCTGCCGATCCCGCTGAAGCGCACGTTTGAAATCTTCATCCCGAACGTCAGCGGCATCGACATGGATACCAACGGCAGCTGGCCGTACGGCCGGCGGCTGGAGGACCAGGTCGCGACGCGCTTCCTGTCGCTGTTCCTCGACATGAAGACCGGCTGCGGCGGCAAGCCGTGCAACGTCGAGACGCTGAGCCAGCAGGCGCTGTGGGACGGCGCGCCGATCGAGCCGAAGACGCCGCCGAATCCGCTGCACAACGACAAGCCCTTCCTGAAGCAATTCCCGTATCTCGCCGATCCGTGGTGAGGGCGCTCGTGCGTCGGTCCGGAGCGGCTTTTGCGGCCCGGCACTTTCCCCCGTGACGAGGGCGGGGCCGGGAAAACGTTGCAGACCACGTTTTCAAGCCCCTTTCCCTCCGGGTGTCGTGGTCCGGTTTCCATGGACACCCGCACAGGGGAAATCACCCCCCCGACGAGGGCGGAGATCCCATGAGTCCCCGCCCTCGGCGCAGCCTGGATACCGTGGGCAGGTGGAGAAAGCAGGGATAACAAATACAGTTCGTCAGGACAATGTCCGGACAACTACAATGATTGCATCCAGACTCCGGAGCGGCGCCATGAGCACCCTGAATCTTTCCAAGACCGAACGCATCGACGTTCGGGCAAGCACGCCAGTCAAGCAACTGCTGCAGGAAGCCGCGCGCGCCTGCCACAAGAGCGTCAGCGAGTTCCTGCTCGACGCGGGCGTCACTGCGGCCGCGCAGACGCTCGCGGATCGTCGCCAGTTCGTACTCGACGACGCGCAGTGGCAGGCATTCCAGGAAGCGCTGGATCGTCCCGTGCAAAGCAAGCCGCGCCTGAAGAAGCTGCTGCGTGAACCCGGGCTGCTCGGTTGAGCCATGGCTACGCAGCCGTTCGCAAGCTGGCCGCAACGGATCAGGTCGATGCCTTCGACTGCGGCCAGGCGGCGCTGAACCAGTTCCTGCAGCGCTACGCGCTCGTCAACCAGAAGGCCGGCAGCGCGCAGACCTACGTTTGCTGCCGCGATGACGTGGTGGTCGGCTTCTACAGCCTGGTGGTCGGCAGCGTCGATCCGGAGGCCGCGCCGTCGAGGGTGATGAAAGGGCTGGCACGTCATCCGGTGCCGGTCATGATCCTGGCCCGGCTCGCAGTGGACACCCAGCATCAGCGCAAGGGCCTGGGTCAGGCCCTGCTCAGGGACGCCCTGCTGCGAACCGCACAGGCCGCCGACATCGCCGGCATCCGTTGCCTGCTGATCCATGCCAAGGATGATGCGGCACGACGCTGGTACGAATCCTGGGAATTCGAGCCCAGCCCGAGTGATCCGTATCACTTGTTCCTGATGATCAAGGATATCAATGGTTTGCTGAGCTGAAACAGCGTTTTCCCGCAAGGCTGCACACCCGGGCTGCCCGCCCCCTTTCCTGCAACGGAAGAAGAACTGAACGACGGGGGATTCACCGTGATCGGTTCGAGCCGTCCTGCATGCACCACCGCCGTGAACACTCCGGGCCGCATTGCCCGTGTCGCCGCCGGTCTGTGTGCGCTCGTCGTGATGGCGGCAGCGGCGCGCGAGCCCGGATCGCTCGCGCAGGAACTCGCGCGCCTCGACGCCGCGCTCGCGCGCGCCGAAGCCGCCGCCGATGCCGCGCCCGACGATGCGCCGGCC
>NZ_DAOLKE010000218.1:0-6012 GCF_035331805.1 Plasticicumulans sp.
GTTGCTTGCGTTGGTCGCCGGCGTCGAGCGGTTGCAGCGGGACGCCGACGAGCGCCGCGGCGAGGTCGCGGCCGTTCGCGTCGGGCAAGGTAAAGCGGTAGCGGCTGGTGAGGAGTAGAAACGATTCGCTGCCGGCGGCGCGGGCGTGCGCGAAGGCGGCGAGGATCGCGCTCAGCGCGCTGCGCGCGTCGCCGGGCTGCAGCGGCGCGGCGGCGGTGGTCTGCGGCCGCAGATCGAGAACACGTTCGAGGTCATCGACGATGAGCAGCAGCGGGTCGGCCGCGCCATCTTCGAGCAGGGTTTCGAGCGCTTCGCGCAGGCTGGCGGGATCGTCGATGACGCTTTGCCGCCAGGTCTGACGAAAAGCGCGGCGCGCGGCCGCCGGCAGCGCGTCGGCCAGGCGGTCGAAGACATAGAGCGCGTCGTAGCGGGCGAAGACGACGACCGTGCGGTGCCGGCTGAGGCGGCTGGCGACGCGCGCCGCGAGGCTCGATTTGCCGAGGTTGGCCATGCCGTGCATGAGGACGCCGGCGGCGCCGCTGCGCTGGGCTTTGAATACCTGCTGCAAGGCGCGCCGGCGGCCGACGAATTCGCTGCGCCGGGCGACCGGGACGGCCTGCCGCTCGGCGTCGAGGAATTGCGCTTCGCTGGCGGCGCCGGGCGGCGTGCGTTTGGCCCGTCCACCGGCGCTCAGCGCGCCGCCGCCGGCCGGGCCGAGGTAGAGGCGGGCGAGGTGCCAGTGCCGCCCGCGCTCGTTGTCGGCGAGTTGCGCCTGGCGCAGCGCCAGGCGGGCGCGCGCAGCGGCGTGCGGCACCGTGTCGTGCGCCGCCAGGCTGCGGTAGAAGGTCTGCGCGAAGTCCATCGCGTCGCGGTCGTAGACCGAGCCGTCCCAGCCGAGGACGTGCGCGAAGCCGGCGCGCGTCAGGTCGCGGACGAAGGGTTCGACGCGCCGGCCGTCGCCGCTGTCGCTTTCTTCTGCGCTACGGCAGGCGGAGAGGAAGACGAGCGGTGTCCGGTCGGGGTCGCCGAGTTCGGCGGCCAATTCGCCGGCGTCGACGGCGGCCAGTTCGCCGGCCTCGTCTTCCAGCGCGAGCAGCGGCCCGCGCGCGTCGTCGATCGTGCCGTGGCAGGAGAGATGCAGCGCAGTGAACGGGCCGTCGAGGCGCAGGCGTTCGCCGAGTTGTTGGGCGCTGCCGCTTTCTTCGACGACGAGCTGCAGCGGCAGGCCGTCGGTGGCGGCGAGGATCGCCGCTTCTTCGCCTTCGAAGTCGAGAACATCGGCGCCGGCCGGCGCGGCGGCCATGAAGAGGACGTGCAGGTCGCGCCACTGCACCGCCAGCGCTTCGCCGACGGCGCCGATGCGGCGGACGACGGCGAAGAGCTGCAGGCCGTCGTCGGCGAGGTGGCCGTGCGGCCCGGCGAGGAGTTCCCACGGCGCGTCGAGCAGTGCGCGACCGAGTTCGGCGTGGTAGTCGTCGACGCGCACTTCGAAGGCGCGCACGCCGGGCCGGGCGGCCCAGGCGGAGGCCCAGCCGTTGCCGTCGAGGGCGGCGAAGAGTTCGCGCCCGATGGCGAGCAGCTCGCCGTCCATGCCGCTGCGCACGGCGTCTTCGTAGCGCGCGCAGCAGTCGACGAGGCGTTGCCGCAGCGGCTCGCCGGCCAGGCGCAGCTCGTCGGCGTCGGCGGCGCCGACGCCGGCGGTTGAGCGGCAGAGTACATCGCCGCCGAGCGGCCGGATGATGGCGCTGCTGTTCATGATCGTTTTCCCCCCTTGTCCGTGGCCGCTGACGGTGGCCCTTGATCGTGGTCGCTTCCCGGCGACCCCGCTGCCCCACGCAGCGCGCAGTGATATTAGTCGATTTTTGCCGGCAGGCGGCGAAGGGCGACCGGGAATGGGCCGGCTGGGGGCGCGGCGGCGGTGGATGATCGGGGTCGCGACCGGGGTCGCGACCGGCGTCGCGATCGGCGCAGTGCGCAGCGCCGGCCGCTGCGCGCGGCTGCGGCAGCCCTGATCCCTGATATATGATGGCGCCGGCCACTGGCGGGCGCTGCCCGGCGGCAAGGCCATTCCCCGAATCCTCTTCCTGAGCGAGCAGCGCATGGCGGCCAGTGCCCTCGAGTTCACCTATCGCTACCCCTGGGCGTCGGCCGTCGTCGCGACGCCGCAGGCGCGGACGCTGCAGCTTGCCACCTCGTCGCGCGGTGACGAGCACCCGTATTTCTTCCATGGTCGCATCGAGCAGCCGCGCAGCGTCGCCGACATGCTGCTGGCGCTGCTCGATGTGGTGCGCACGCACTACTTTCTGCCGCGGCCGCCGCAGATGGACCCGGTGGTGACCAGCAACGACGCGATGCTGCGCTTCGAGGGATTCAGCGGCTGTTGCGGCGTCTATGTGCGCGTCGATCTCGCCACCGCCGGGCTGACGGCCGAGCGGCACGGGCGCGGCACGACCAACGTCGACTTCAACCTGCCGATGCGCGCCGCGCTGATGCGCCTGCAGGAGCGGGAGCGGGTCGAGTTTTCGGTCGGCCGCGCCGCTTTCGCGCTCAGTCGCGGCGACGAGCGCGTCGTCGAGAAGAAGGTCCGCCTGCCGCTGCGCTGGCTGAAGGGTTTCAGCGAGGTGCAGGCCTATCTGCCGCGGCTGGTGCTGCGGGCGGAGGTGGACGGCGGCGAGGCGCGCCGCTTCGCGCGCAGCCTGCCGCTCACCAGCGTTCCCCGGCAACCGTCGTTTGTCATCTCCTCCGGCGCCGCGCTGCGCCTGAGCCAACGGCCGGCCGAGGGGGCGGTGGCGATCAGCGGCGTGCACCGGCTGCGCACGCTGCCCGGGCTGGTGCAGCGCGCCGAACGGCTGCGCATCTGGAGCGACGCGCTTTCCGGCGTCTCCGCATGGGAAGTCGTCTTTGCGGTCGGCCGGGTGACGTTGCTGGTCAGCCCGGAAACGCAGCGTGGCTTTTCCGGCGAAGGCCAGGTTCTGTCGTCGCTCGCCTCCGCCGCCTGGCAGAAAGCCCTGCCGCGGGTGCGCGCGCAACTGCACTGGCAGAACGAGATCGACGTCGGCGAGGTGGCGCGGGCAACCGAGCTCACTGCCGGCGAGGTGGAAGCGGCGCTGGCGGCGCTCGGCGCGCGCGGGCTGGCCGGCTACGATTGCAGCACCGGCCGCTACTTTCACCGCGAACTTCCCTTCGACCTCGAACGCGTCGAGGCGATGCAGCCGCGCCTGCTCGACGCCCGCCAACTGCTGGCCGACAACCGGGTGCGGCGGCTGCCGGGCAGCGGCGACGGCGATGACTTTGCCGTCGACGGCAGCGATGTCGTGCACCACGTTCGTCTGCGCGCCGACAGCGACCGCTGCTCTTGTCCGTGGTTCAGCAAGCAGCAGGGCGAGCGCGGGCCGTGCAAGCACATCCTCGCCGCCCGTCTGCTGCGCGACGGCGAGGCGGATACGGGCGTGGCGATGCCGGCATGAACGAGTGAGCGAATGAACGAGCGGGACTTCGCCGCGCTCGTCGCCCGCCAGTCGCCGGCGGAGATCGTCGATACCCTGCTCGCCTTGCCGCCCGACGAGCGGCGCGCGCTGGCGCCGATCGCCGCCGGGCTGTGGAAGGAAATCGACGGCGGCCGGCGGCTCAACGAGTGGCGGGTACTGCTCCCCGGCGCGGCGGCGACGCGCGAGGGAAACCTCGGGCGCGCCTGGCACGCGCAGCACGCCAGGCTCTCGCTCGCCGTCCTCGCGCTGTGTACCATCGACCAGGCGAAGCGCGTGCAGATGCTCGCGCGCGGCGATACCGAGTTGCTGCTGCGGCGGGTGGTCGCGGCGCGCGACGCCGGCTGGCGCGACGCCTGGCTGGGCCATCGCCTGCGCGACGAGTTCCCGGGACTGAGCTGGAACCTGGTGCGCGGCCTGGTGCGCGACGGATTGTGTCGCCGCCCGGACGACGGCGACGCCCTGCGCGGCTACCTGCAACTGATGGTCAGCGACCTCAATCCCGGCAGGTCGCCGCCCGGCGTCGAGTACCTGCCGCTGAGCGCGCGCCTGCTCGCCGACCCGGACCTGCTCGACGACGAAATCTGGCGGCTCTTCACCGTCGACACCAACGTTTTCGACAACGCCTGGGCGCCTCGGGATGGGCAAAGCCCGGCCGCTTACGAAAGCTGGAGCGACGCGCTGATCAGGCTCGCCGCTGAAGGGCGCATCGACCGCCGGCGCCTGCTCGAAGCGAGTCTCGCCGGTTTGTGGACGAGCAGCAGCTCGAACGTCCTCGCCGGCTACCACAAGCTGCATACGCGGCTGGCGCCGAGCGCCGACGAGCTCGACGCGTACGAGGCGCTTTACCGCGAGCTGCTCGGCCATCGGAGCGGCCATGTCGTCGGCTTCGCGCTGCGCCAGCTTGCGCTGATTGCCCGCCGGCGGCCGCTGGCCGGCGAAGCGACGCTGGCCGCGCTGCCGCCGCTGTTCGCGCTGCCGAGCAAGTCGCAGCCGCTGGCGGCGCTCAAACTCGTCGCCCGGCTGCTCAAGCAGGAATTGCCGGAGGGCGAGTTGGCGGCGGCCGCGCACGCCGTCCTGCGCGAAGCGCTGCGCCATCCGGCGAGCGAAGTGCAGCAGACGGCGGCGCAACTTTGCTGTGCCCATGCCGCGGCCTGGAGCGACGAGCAGCGGGCAGCGCTGCGTGCGGTCGCCGGCGAGCTGACGCCGCTGGCGCGCGCCCAGCTCGCCGCGCTCGGTGACGACGCGGCAAGCGAAGGGCCGGCGCTGCCGGGGTCGGCCGACGGCGAGAGCGCTGCCGTCTCGCCATGGCGCGTGCGCCTGCAGGCGCTGCCTTCCCGTCTGCGCGCCCTGGGCGGTTTGGCCGGCGAAGTCGATTTCTCGCGCCCGCCGCCGCCGCTGGCCTTCGCGCTGACCGATCTGCCTATGCTGACGAATCTGCCGCCACTGCTGCCGATCACCAGCGTCGACGCGCTGATCGACAGCGTCGCGCACGCCATCGAGGCGGTCGATTCAGCCGACGAGGTCGAGCGCATCGTCGACGGCATTGCCCGCCTGTTCGACCAGCGGCCGGCCGACTTCGCGGCGCGCACGCAAGCGCTGGTCAGGCGGATGTACACCGGTGCGCTCGCCGACGCGCGTGGCCTCGTCCTGCCCGGCGCGCCGAACGGCCTGCGCGATCTGGTGCTGACCTGGCTCGAGGGCGGCCGGCGGCGCACGCGCTATCCCTTCTGGCAGCAGGTGCGCGGACCGCAGCGCTTCTTCGACCGGCGTTTGTGGGAGCTTGCCGATCACCTCGAACGCCACGGTGCGTTGCCGCCGCTGGCGACGCCGACGCACGCCCAGGGCTGGATCGACCCGCGCGTCCTGGTCGAGCGCCTGCGCGGCTACGCCCAGACCGACCGCCGCCCGCTCGCCGCCGATCTTCTGCAGGCGGTGCTGCGTCTGGCGCCCGACGGGCGCGACCAAGCGCTCGCCCGGCTCGCCGAGCTGGACGCAGAATGGCTGCCGGCGCTGCGTTGGGCGCTCGGCGGCGACAGCGGTCCCGACGCGCAGAGCAGAAAGCAAGCTGCTCTGTGGATCGCCGCCGGCCGCGCGCGCGCGCCGCTGGCCGATCTGAGCGGCCCGCTGGCGCCGCTCGGCGTGTCGCTCGACTGGCCGGATGTCCTGCGCCCGGCCCGCTACCAGTGGGCCGCCGGGACGCGCACGCTGCGCCAGCAGCGCCGTGTCACGACCTACCCGAGCCTCGAACTGCAGGTTTTGCCGGCGTACTCGGCCGCGCCGCCGGCGCCGACGCCGGCCTGGGGAGCGGCGGCGAAAAATCGCGCCGGCGGCGCCTGGCTGCGGCGTTTCGCCGGCTGGCTGCGTCTGGCGGCGCCGTCGCTGGCCTTGCGCACGATCGACCCGAGCCTCGCCGTGCCGACCTGCCTGGCGCACGAATCGGCCGCGCATCGCTCGCTGGCGGTCGGCTACTCGGCACCCTGGCTGATCGAATGGACGCTGACGCTCTGGCCGCTCAACGTCGATG
>NZ_DAOLKE010000219.1:0-6007 GCF_035331805.1 Plasticicumulans sp.
CACGGTCCGGCGCACCGAGCCCGGCGCCGCGGCGCCGGCCGCGCCCGAAGCCGATGCCGACCCGATCGCCGACCTGCGCCGGAGCTTTCTTGCGCAGCTGCCCGAACGGCGCCAGGCCCTGCGCAGCCACTGGCAGTCGGCGGCCGGCGGCGATCCGGCGGCGGCCGACGAGGTGCGCCTGATCGCCCACCGCCTTGCCGGCACCGGCGCAACCTTCGACCAGCCGGCGGTCGGCACCCAGGCCCGCCGCGTCGAAACCGCGCTGCTCGCCTGGCGTGCCCGGCCCGGCGAGACCGATCTGCGCGCCGCGGTCGACACGGCGCTGGCGGACTTCGAGGCCGCGGTGTCGGCAGCCCTCGGGCCGTCTGCAGCGGCGGATGCCGCGCCGGCGAGCACCGACGCGCCGCCGCCAACGCCGACCTCTGCGCCGACCGCGCCTCCGGCATCTCCCCGACCGGCGCGCAGTGAAGCCTCCACCGACCCGCAGCCCGGCACAGTTGAGGCCGGGACCGGGGCCGGGTCCGAAGTCAAAGCCGAGCCCAGTGCCACGGCCACGCTGTGGGCTGTCGGCATCGCACCGATGCTGCTCACGACCCTGTCGCCGCTCGAACTGCAGTTGCGGACCTTCGCCGACCTCGATGCCGCGCTGTCGGCGCTGGAGGCCGGCGTCACGGCCCCGGCCGCGACGCTGATCGGCACCGCGATGCTCGGGCGGCCCGAGGCCATCGCCCGGCTGCGCGCACGCGCACCGCTTGCGCTGTACAGCGGTCGCGGCAGCCTCGCCGACCGCATCGCCGGCGTGCATGCCGGGGCCGAGACCTGTTTCGCCGCGACCGTCGATCAGGCCCTGCTCGGTGAATGGCTGGAGATGCGCTGCGTGCCGCGCGTCGGCGATGCGCTGCGCGTGCTGCTCATCGACGACGACCCGATGTTCATCGCGCTGTGCAGCAACCTGCTGTCCGGCAACGGTTTCGTGGTGCGGGCGATGGAACACCCGTACGCGCTCTGCGAGGAGCTGGCCGAGTTCGAGCCGGATGTGCTGCTGCTCGATCTGTACCTGCGCGACTGCACCGGCCTGGAGGTCGCCACCGCCCTGCGCCAGTTCCCGGGCTGGTCGAACCTGCCGATCGTGTTCCTGTCGGCCGATCACGAGCTGGCGCATCAGGCCGCTGCCCTCGGGGCCGGGCTCGATGACTGGCTGTCGAAGCCGTTCGAGGCCGTGCAGCTGCGTCAGGTCGTGCAGACGCGCGCGCTGCGCGGCCGCCGCCTGCGCGCCCGGGTCGACACCGATCCGCTGACCGGCGTGCTGTCGGCGGGCAGCTTCGAGAACCGCCTCGGCATCGAGGTCGGCCGTGCCCAGCGCTACGGCCGGGCCCTGTCGCTGGTGCTGATCGATCCGGACGAACTCGGCGCGCTCGCCGATGCCCAGGGCCGCGGCGCCGCCGACCGCCTGCTGTGCCTGCTCGCGCAGCAGCTCGGGCAGCGCGTGCGCCGCAGCGACCTGCTCGGACGCGGCCACGGGGCCGCCTTCGCGCTGGCCCTGACCGAGACCGGCGGCGACGTGGCCGGCTGCGTGATCGAGACGCTGCGCAGCACCTGGCAGCGCAGCGCCGCCGACGCGGCCCAGCCCCTCGCCCTGGCGGGTTTCAGCGCCGGACTGGCCGCACTGCGTCCCGGCGAAAACGCCCCTGCCCTGCACGAGCGGGCGCTGCGGGCGCTGCGGGCTGCACGCCGTGCCGGCGGCAACCGCCTGCTGCGCATGACCGAACTCGGCGATCAGGCCGATTCCGGCTGCGGGCCGGAAATGCCGAAGACGACCTCCAGCGGCCGCGGCTCGCTGATGTAGTAGCCCTGCGCATAGTCGATGCCGATCTCGCCGAGCAGCTTCAGCGTCGCTTCCGTCTCGACGTATTCGGCGATCGTGCGCTTGCCGAAGCCGATCGCGATCTGGTGCAGCGCCCTGACGATGGCCTGATCCTCGGGGCGGTCGGGGAGCTGGCGGATGAACGACCCGTCGAGCTTCAGGTAATCGACCGGGAAGTGGCGCAGGTACGTGAACGACGAGAAGCCGATGCCGAAGTCATCGAGCGCGAAGCGGCAGCCGAGGCTCTTGATCGCGACGATGACCGCCAGCGCCTGCTCGAAGTCGGCGACCGCCGCGGTCTCGGTGATCTCGAAGATCAGCCGCGCCGGATCGACGTCGTGCTCATCGAGCGCACGGCGCAGCAGTGCCAGCAGCTCCGGATCGCCGAGCGTGTGGCCGGACAGGTTCAGCGCGAAGCTCGCGTCGTGGCCGCTGCGCGTGATCACACCCAGATGGCGGATCGCCTTGGTCAGCACGCGCCGGTCCAGCGCGTTGATCATGCCGGTGCGCTCGGCCGCCTCGATGAACTGCCCGGCGGCGTGGATGCGCCCGTCCGGGTCGCGCAGGCGCACCAGCACCTCGTGGTGCGAGATCGTGCCCTCGCCGATGTGCATGATCGGCTGGAAGTACAGCTCGATGCGGTCCTCGTCGAGCGCCGAGGCGACGCGGTCCTTCCACAGCATGCGGTCCTGCAGGCGCTCGCGCGCGCGGTCGGCCTCCGAGAACAGATGCCAGTGGCCGCGACCGGCCTCCTTGGCCTGGTACATCGCGAAATCCCCGTGCGCGAGCACTTCCTCGGCCCCGCCCTGCCCGGGGAACAGCACGATGCCGATGCTCGCCGACAGCCGGAACGGCCGGCCGGCGACCTCGCAGCGGATGTTGGCGATCTGCTGGTTGATGTCGGCGCCGATGCGGCAGGCGCGCTCGGCATCGGTCTCGCGCAGCAGCACCGCGAACTCGTCACCGCCCAGGCGGGCGATGAAGTCGGCCTCCGGCAGCCCGCGCTGCAGCGCCACCGCCACGGCCTTCAGCAGCCGGTCGCCGCTCTGGTGGGTGTCGGCTTCGTTGATGTAGCGGAACTGGTCGAGATCGACCATCAGCAGCGCGCCGCTGCGGTTCTGGCGCGCTGCGGCCGCGATCATCAGCTCCAGTTCCTCCTGCAGGCGCGGACGGTTCGGCAGGCCGGTGAGCTGGTCGTGATCGGCCAGCCAGGCGAGCCGCATCTCGGCACCGCGCCGCTCGGTGTTGTCGAGACCGACCGAGACGATCAGCGGCCCGCCGCCGTCGACGCTGCGCCCGAGCCGCGAGTGATGCCAGGTCAGCGTGCGCAGCGTGCCATTGCGATGCACCACCAGCGATTCGTGGCGCAGGTGCTCGTTGCCGGCGAGCAGCCCGCGCAGCGCCATCGTCAGCTCGCCGGCCGACTCCGGCGCCAGCAGCTGCAGGAAGGGCTGGCCGCCGAGTTCCTCGCGCGCGGCCCCGCTGATCGCCGAGGCGAAGCTGTTGGCGCGCACGATGCGAAGCTGCGCATCGAGCGTCAGGATCGCGACCTGCGCGGTATCGAGCAGGCTGTTGACGAAATCGCGCTCGGCGGCGAGCTCGTCGCGCTGGCGGGCCAGACCCTCGGTGCGTTCGCGCACCACGGCTTCGAGGATCTCCAGCCGGTCGGCCAGCGCGATCGTGATCGCATCCAGCCAGTCGATCTCGTCGTGCCCGAAGCGCAGGCCGCGGCCGTCCGGCGTGATGACGCCGGCCAGCGTCGTGCGCACCGCCGCGAACTCGCTCTGCGCGAGCAGCGGCAGCGTCTGCGCCGTCTTGCGCAGCCGCGACATCGGCCGCCACAGGATCGCGAGCAGCGCGCATTCGGCGAGCAGCCAGCCGATCGCGCCGATGCCGAAGGCCGTCTGTGCGGCGGCGCGGATGTCGGAGAGCGGCGCCGTGATGTCGGCGATCACCAGCAGCCGGATCGGATGGTCGCGGGCCAGGCCCGGCAGCGTCGACACCCGCAGGTCGTAGCTGCGCTCGCCGGCCTCGACCAGCAGGCCGCCGGCGGCATCCTCGAGCGCCTGCCGGCCGGCCGCGAGCCTCAGCACCGGCAGCGACTGCTCGGGACGGGTCAGCGCCGAGAGGTCGGCGTTCCAGGCATCGAGCCGGCCGAGCGCCGGATCGCGGCTGCCGCGGGCGCCGATGCGCAGCAGCCCGACCTCGGCGCCGGAGACGGCGGCGAAGCTGCGCAGCGTGTCGGCCAGTCCGACGCCGAGCAGCACGACGCCGGCGTTGCGGCCCTCGGCGAGCATCGGTGCGGCGACGTAATGCATGCACTCGGGGCTGCATTCGAGCAGGCTCTGCGGCGTCTCCTGCGCGCGCGCCATCGCCACCAGCCCGACCAGCCGCGCCTCGACCTCGGTGCCCGAACTCACCGACCACTGCGCGAGCGCGCTGGCGTCGTCGCTGCCGTAGACCACGAGCCGGTCGAGGCCGAGATCGAACTGCAGGGCCGGCCACTGCGCATCGAGCACGCTGGCAACCGCCAGCCCGTCGTTGCCGCGCAGCGCCGTCTGCATGCCCGGAAAGGTCGGGATCATGCCCGCGAGCTGACGCAGGCGCTCGACCGACTGGCCCATCAGCGCATGCAGTTCGCGCAGGCGTGCGGCGTTGTCCTGCGCGAGCTGCGTGCGCAGCTGCCTGCTCAGGTTGTCGTAGTTCAGCCAGGCCCCGCCGAAGATCATCACGACCAGCACGATGCTGGTCAGCAGCAGCGCGCGCCATTTGAGGCTGATGAAGTGACCCTGGCCGGGGACGGGCGATGCGGGTTCCATATTCTGCAATGCCATGCGCCGGTGGGCCGATGCCCGACTGCTGAAAAGGCGATGTCCGTGTGGTCGGACCGGTGTGGACAGGGTATGCCATCCGGTGGCCTTGCAACCGTCAAATCGCATGTCGCAGTGCAGCATGCCTTGCAGACTGCACAGGCTGCCCCGGACGCCGGTGACCCGGCAAGCCGCCGGCCGGCGGAAACGGCAGCGCCCAGCCCATCGCCCGGGCATCGGCTGCGCGGCGCCGGGCTTCAGTACGGCATCCGCACGGCGTGCCGGTATCATGGCCGCTGCATCCCTCCCCGGCCCGCCGGCCGCCTTTCCGCCCGAACCGGATTTTCCTTCGCATGAAACCCCAGCGCATCGTCGTCGGCCTGTCCGGCGGCGTCGATTCCGCCGTCAGCGCGTGGCTGCTGCGCGAGCAGGGCCACGAGGTCCACGCCGTGTTCATGAAGAACTGGGACGATGCGCTCGACACCGGCTGGTGCAGCGCCGCCGAGGATCTGCGCGACTGCGAGGACATCTGCGCGACGCTCGACATCCCGCTGCACCGCGTGAACTTCGCGCGCGAATACCGCGAGCGCGTGTTCGCGGCCTTCCTGTCCGAACTCGCCGCCGGACGCACGCCGAACCCCGACGTGCTCTGCAACCGCGAGATCAAGTTCCGCGCCTTCCTCGACCATGCGCTGGCCCTCGGTGCCGATGCGCTCGCCACCGGCCACTACGCGCGCACGGCCCGCACCGCCGATGGTCGCGTGCAGCTGCTGAAGGGCCTCGACCCGGGCAAGGACCAGAGCTACTTCCTGCACGCGCTCGAACAGCGCCAGCTCGCCCCGGCCTGCTTTCCGGTCGGCGCGCTGCCCAAGCGCGAGGTGCGCGCCATCGCCGCGCGCCTCGGCCTGGTCGTGCACGACAAGAAGGATTCGACCGGCATCTGCTTCATCGGCGAGCGCGACTTCACGCAGTTCCTCGCGCAGTACCTGCCGGCCGAGCCCGGCCCGATGCGCACGCCCGACGGCGAGTGCGTCGGCACGCACCGCGGCCTGGCCTTCTACACGCTCGGCCAGCGTCAGGGCCTGGAGATCGGCGGCCGGCGCGGCGGCAGCGGCGCACCGTGGTTCGTCGCCGGCAAGGACCGGGAGACCAACACGCTGATCGTCGTGCAGGGGAGCGATCATCCGGCGCTGCTCGCCGCGGGCCTGCGCGCCTCGAAGCTCTCGTGGATCGCCGGCGAGGCGCCGGCGCTGCCGTATCGCTGCAGCGCGAAGATCCGCTACCGGCAGGCCGACCAGCCCTGCACGCTGCTCGCGATCGACGGCGACACGGC
>NZ_DAOLKE010000220.1:0-5967 GCF_035331805.1 Plasticicumulans sp.
CGCAAGCCTCCGGCAGGCAAGTGCAAGCCTTGCGCATGGGTCGATGCCTGCCGCACGAAGGAATCGCCCGTGCCGCGCCAGGGTCTGCAAGGCTCGCGCATGGGTCCGCAAGGCTCACGGCAGGCATCCGCAAGCCAGAAAGCCTTGCAGATGCCTGCGCGGGACGTGCGGATGCATGAACGGGATGGGTCGATGCGTGGCAGGCGTGGTGGAGGCAGGGCTGCGGGCCGGGGATCGGGATGAGCCGGTGACGTTCTGGCGGTTGAGAGGGCATCCCGGAGCGGGGACGTCACCTGACGCCGGCGCGCCAGCCGGCTTGTGGAGTTGCCCCGTTTCCGCACGCGCAGGCGGAAACGGGGCAAAAAATGACCGGATCGACGGCCATGGAGTCAAGCGTGGGATGGATCATGGGTTCCCTGCGATGATGGCGAAGCTCATGCAGACTGGCAGGGAAGCCAACGGCGCCGATGTCGATACAGGCAGGCCAGCCCAAGACCCAGCAAGGCAATGCTGGTCGGTTCCGGTACAGGGGTTGTAATCGTGCTCGCCAACTTGAGTAGGAGCGGCTCGTTATGGCCGGTAATCTTGTTTTTTCCAACAACCGCAATATCACCAAGTTCGTTGATGTCATACACATCATTAATTATCCATTCGGAAGAGGGGCCTAATAATTTATTGAGATCGTACATTGTGCCATCGGTATAGATGAACGGGCTGATGCCGAATCCATTGGCAGCGCCGAGTTCAGACTGACCCAGTATCATCCCGGCGTCGTTGATCTTGTAGGCCCAGCTTTGTATGCCCCCCAGAGAGCCCAGTTCGATCAACTTGCCGTTGCTGTAGAGAACAGCGTGTAAGGCGCTGGAGTTGTACCTGGTGCTGACGCCGACGATCTGTCCGGCGTTGTTGATGTCATAAGCATCGGTTTCATTGCCACCCAGTGTGCCCAGGTCGATGGTCGAACCGTTGCTGTAGAGAAAGCTGTGCCATTTGGCGAATCCGCTTTCCTTGAAGTTGGCAATGACCTGTCCGGCATCGTTGATGTCGTAGGCGCTGATTTTATTGCTGTTCAAAGGCGCATCCAGATCGATCATGCTGCCGTTGCTGTTGAGAAAACTGCGGTACAACCCGTTTCCCAGGTTGATGTTGCCAATGATTTGTCCGTTTTCGTTGATGCGCCAGCCGGAGGTATTAAATCCGTTTATGGTTCCAAGGTCCGTCATTTGCCCGGCGCTGTAAACGTAGGCATGAAATTTGTTATCAGACGCCGTGAAAGCACCCGTCACCTGTCCGGCGTTATTGATGTCGAAAGCATACGTGTCGCTGCCTGGTGAGCCCAGATCAGTCATGTGGTTATCGCTATAGATGAATGCATGGTATGTATTACTGCCGGCCACCCAGCTCTGTCCGATAACCTGTCCGGAATCATTCAGGTCCACGGGGTAGCTCTCACCGCCACCCAGCGTTCCCAGATCGATCATTTTCCCATCGCTGTACAGAAAAGCGTGGTCCTCATTGTTGGACGTCCTGGAGCTGCCTGTTACCTGTCCGACATCGTTTATGGCGATCGGGTAGCCGTAATTGCCACCCAATGAACCCAGGGGAATCACATCATAATAAGGGGCAGCATGGACTGCGCTGGTAGTGGCAATCGAGGCAGCAAGCGTGGTGACACGGACAACACGGCGTGCAGACATGGCGAACTCCGTAAAAATAAGCTTCAGATAGGGATCAGGGAACCTCTGTGCAGTGCATCCATGAATATTCGACTTGCGTGTCGGTGTTTTTCCATTCTGGCGTGCAGGACGGATCAGGCGCGCTTTGTGTGGCACATCAGGATTTCTGGTTCTTGCCGCGCGCCGTAATCCGCCTTCCGCGTTGCGCAGGGTCAGATTTCAAGAACACGAACATCCTTGTCCCACTGCTTCAGCTCGCACCATTGCTCCGCAAACGTGATGACTTCCTGCAGGCTCTCCTGCGGGTGGGACGTGGTGTTGCAGTAGACGCTGCTTTCGACGCACAGCCAGTCGATTGCTTCCTCCCAGGCTTCGCAGTCAACGCCGACGACGGCAAACAAATCCGGCAGCGGCACGAGCGCATTTTTGAGCGCGACATCGTGATCCTGCGAGTAGGGGACGGTGGAGTGAAGCACTACGCATTTTGCCATGCTGATACCTGATGCCTGAATCAGGCCGGGTTGAGAAACGGTTCCGGCTGGAATTGCGAATGAATGGTCAGGGTCCGGCTCACAGTTCCGTGAACCGCACCGCTTCCCCGGGCGCCACGCCCAGCGCCTCGGCCGTTTCGGCATCGAGCACCACGCGCCCGTCATCGAGCGCGAGCAGCGGGGCGGCGCAGGCGCGGTAATCGGCGAGGCGGGTCGTGCCGATCATCTGCCGGGCGCCGGGCGGCACGCGGTCGACGACCCAGGCGATCTCGGCGAGGCGCGACTTGCGCACGCCGCGGATCTCGCTGCGCGGGCAGTGCAGCGTCGGGCCGGCGTCGAAGACATCGACGCAGCCTTCGAAGCGGAAGCCTTCGCGCAGCAGTAGTTCGTAGGCCGGGCGCGTCGCCGGGTGCGGCTGGCCGATCACCGCCTGCGCGTCGGATGGCAGCAGGCGGATGTAGATCGGGAACTTCGGCATCAGGTCGGCGATGAACTGGTACTTGCCGAGCGAGGACAGCCGGTCGGCCTTGATGAATTCCATGTCGAAGAAGTGCCGGCCGAGCCCGTCCCAGAACGGCGAGGCGCCGTCCTCGGCATGCACGCCGCGCATCTCGGCCATGACCAGATCGGCGAAACGCTCGCCGAACTGCGCGAGGAACAGGAAGCGGCTGCGCGACAGGAACTTGCCGTTCTGGTTGCCGCGCGCGTCGGGGCGCAGGAACAGGCTCGCGACCTCGGCGGCGCCGCGGTACTCGTTGACCATCATCAGCGTGTCGACTTCCTCGAAGTGATCCAGCTCCATCGAGGAATGCGCGAAGCGCACGATCTTGTACGAGTAGAACGGCCGGTGCAGGCCGACCGCGGCGAACAGCGCGCAGGTGCCGACGATGCGCCCGCTGGCGCGGTCCTCGGCGACGAACAGGTAGGTCTCGTCGCCGGGGGACTCGACCTCGCGCGCGAAGCTCGCGACCGAGCTTTCGATCTTGTGCTCGATGCGCTCCATCTCGGTCGGCAGGCTGGTCATGCCGGCGCCGGCGGCGATGCTCAGTTCGAGGAAGGCGCCGGCATCCTCCGGACGGATCGGGCGGATCAGCAGCATCGCGTCTCCCGGGCGAACAGGGTGCGGTCGAGTTCGCCGGCGGCCAGGCGCACGAGCAGCCGCGTCGCAAGACGGGCGCGTTCGGCGAGGCTGTCGACGATCAGAAATTCGTCCGGCGAATGGATGGCGCCGCCGCGCACGCCGAGCGTGTCGACGTTGGCGAGTCCGGCGGCGGCGAGGTTGTTGCCGTCACAGACACCGCCGGTATCGCGCGTGCCGAGTGTGAGCCCGAGCTGCGCGCCGGTGCCGGCGACGAAGTCGTGCAGCGCGCGCTGGCGGGCATCGAGCGGTTTCGGCGGGCGCGTGAAGCCGCCGGCGAGTTCGGCCGTGCAGCCGTGGCGCTCGTGGATGGCGGCGCAGAGCTGCTGCACGGCCGCGAACAGGCCGGCCTGCTGCGCCGGTTCGGCGAGGCGGACGTTGAAGCGCACGACGGCGAGATCGGGCACGACGTTGACGGCACCGCCGCCGTCGATCTTTGCCGGGTTGACGCTGATGCCCTGCGCCGGAGCGGCGAGCGCGGCGAGGCCGAGCACGCAGTCGGCGGCGGCGACGATGGCGTTGCGCCCGTCCTGCGGGTTGCGCCCGGCGTGCGCGGCGCGCCCGCGCAGCGTGACCGTGAAGTTGCCGCTGCCCTTGCGCGCGCCGGCGAGCGTGCCGTCGGGCAGCGCCGAGGGTTCGAACACCAGGCCGACATCGTGGCGGGCGGCCTCGGCGGCGAGCAGCGGCGCCGAGCCGGGCGAGCCGATCTCCTCGTCGGGGTTGAGCAGCACGGTCCAGCCGAGCGCCGCCTTCAGCGCTTGCGGCCCGGACTCGAAGGCTTCGAGGGCGGCCAGCATCACCGCCAGTCCGCCCTTTAGATCGGCGACGCCGGGGCCGTTCAGCGTGCCGTCGGCGTTCCAGCGCGGCTGCTGGAAGGCATCGGCGGCGCCGTAGACGGTGTCGTAGTGGCCGACCAGCAGCACCTGCCAGCGCGCCTCCGGGCGCACGCGCAGGCGCAGCGCCTGGCCGAGCGGGCGTTCGCGCAGCACGCCATCGGCGCCGATGATCTGCTGCGGCGCGAGCCTCAGCCGCTCGACCGGCGCCAGCCGGCCGAAGGCTCCGGCGAGCACCTCGGCCATGCGCGCGAGGCCTTCGAGGTGCTGGCTGCCGGAGTTGATCGCCGACCAGGCCAGCACCTGCGCGAGCATCTGCGGCTGCGCGGCGGCGGCGCGGTCGGCCAGCAGAGCCCCGGCGTCAGCGTCAGGCATCGGGGCTCAGCTCTGCGCCGGGGCCGGCAGGCGCGCGAAGGTCGTCGACAGCCGCGCGAGCGCGCTGTCGAGTTCCTCGTCGGTCAGCGTCAGCGGCGGCACGAAGCGCAGCACGTCCGGGCCGGCCTGCAGGATCAGCACGCCGTCCTCGCGCGCGAACTCGGTGATGTCGGTGGCCTTGCCCTGCCAGCGGCTGTTCAGCACCGCACCGATCATCAGGCCGCGGCCGCGGATCTCGCGGAACAGGTCGTGGCGCATGCCGAGTTCGTGCAGGCCGGCGCGCAGGCGCTCGGCCTGGCGCTGCACGCCGGCGAGGAAGCCGGCATCGCTGACGCGCGCGAGCACCGCCCGCGCCACCGCGCAGGCGAGCGGGTTGCCGCCGAAGGTCGAACCGTGCGTGCCGAAGCCGAGGACTTCCTCGACCTTCGGCGCCGCCAGCAGTGCGCCGATCGGCATGCCGCCGCCGAGCGCCTTCGCGAGCGTCAGCGCATCGGGGCGCACGCCGTCCCACTCGTGGCCGAACAGCTTGCCGGTGCGGCCGATGCCGCACTGCACCTCGTCGAAGATCAGCAGCGCGCCGACCTTGTCGCAGGCCGCGCGCAGCGCCGCGAGGAAGCCCGGCGCGGCCGGCAGCACGCCGCCTTCGCCCTGCACCGGCTCGACCAGCACCGCGCAGGTGTGGGCGTCGATCAGCTGCGTGGCGCCGGTCACGTCGTTGAACGGCCCGTAGACGAAGCCGCCGGGCAGCGGTTCGAAGCCTTCCTGGTACTTCGGCTGTGCGGTGGCGGTGACGGTCGCCAGCGTGCGGCCGTGGAAGGAGCCGTGGAAGGTCAGGATCCGGCGCTGCGACGGTGCCAGATGCTGCGTCGCGTAGCGGCGCGCGAGCTTGATCGCCGCTTCGTTGGCCTCGGCGCCGGAGTTGCAGAAGAACACCCGGCTCGCGAAGCCCGAGGCCGTGACCAGTTCCGCGGCGAGGCGGATCGCCGGCTCGGTGAAGTAGACGTTGCTGGTGTGCCAGAGCTTCTTCGCCTGCGCTTCGAGCGCGGCGAGCAGCGCCGGGTCCTGATGACCAAGGCAGTTGACGGCGATGCCGCCGCCGAGGTCGAGGTATTCGTTGCCGTCGAGGTCCCACAGACGCGCGCCCTGGCCGCGGTCGAGGATCATGTCGCGCGGTTTGTAGTTCGGGATGAAGAACTGCCGGCCGGTATCGACCAGCGCGCGGCTTTCGGGGGACAGCGGTTGCAGCATGACGGAGCACTCCTCGGGTTACGCCGGGCCGGTGACGGGTGGCCCGCTGCCTAGCGTATAGCGATGCGCCGCCGCACGCGCGCCCCGCGTGATGCGCCGCGGCAAACGCCGTGCACGAGCTGCACACG
Source organism: Plasticicumulans sp. (assembly GCF_035331805.1). Taxonomy (NCBI): domain Bacteria; kingdom Pseudomonadati; phylum Pseudomonadota; class Gammaproteobacteria; family Candidatus Competibacteraceae; genus Plasticicumulans; species Plasticicumulans sp. Next base: position 5,890 of record NZ_DAOLKE010000220.1, read on the forward strand.
CCCACGAAAAAGGCCCCGGGATCACCGGGGCCTCTGGCCGGGGGCCGGGCGCGGCGATCAGCGCCGGCGCGCGCGCAG
>NZ_DAOLKE010000221.1:0-5918 GCF_035331805.1 Plasticicumulans sp.
CGGTCAGCGCCCGGCGCTCACCCCGGGCGGCGGCGGCGAGCACGCTGTCGAGGTCATGGCCGGGGATCGCGCGCTGGCGGCTCAGCATCTGCTGCAGGATCAGCCCGAGCGCGTACTGGTCGCTCTTCGCATCGACCGTCTCGCCGCGCGCCTGCTCGGGCGCCATCCAGGCCGGCGTGCCGAGCCGGTCGCCGGCGCGGGTGCGCTCGCTGGCCGGATCAGGACCGAGACCGGCGTCGGTGACCGGCAGGTCGGCAGCGCAGAGGTCCGGGGCACCGATGATGCGGGCGATGCCCCAGTCCATCACGTACACCTCGTTGAAGGCGCCGACCATGATGTTGGCGGGCTTCAGATCGCGGTGGATGACGCCGCGCGCATGCGCGTAGGTCAGCGCATCGCAGACCTTCAGGAAGTGCTCGATCAGCGCCGCGCGCGCCTCGCGGCGGGCCGTGCGCGTCGCCGGCAGCGGTTCGTCCAGCAGTTCGGCCAGCGTGCGCCCGCGCACGAGCTTCATCGCGTAGGCGATGCGCCCGTGCGCGTCGCGCTCCAGCGCATAGACCGGCACCACGTTCGGGTGATCGAGCTGCGCGGTCAGCTGCGCCTCGGTCAGGAAGCGCTGCGCGAGCCCCGGCAGCGCCTGCACGCCTTCGTGCAGGCGCTTGAAGGCGACCGTGCGCCGCAGCGCCGCATCGCGCGCCGCCTCGACGCTCGCCATTCCCCCCTGCCCGACCGGGCCGAGCAGTTCGTAGCGCGGGTTCGGCAGCGGCGGCAGCTCGGTGAGCTTTTCGCCGGCCGGGCCGTTCAGGGTGCGCAGCAGCGTCAGTTCGACGTTGCCGGCATTGAGCACGCGGGTCGCCTCGACGGGCTCTTCCCGCAGCCGGGTGGCCTCGACCTGCAGGCGGGTCTGTTCGATCACGCGGGTCTGCTCGATCTTGTCGGCGCTCATGCCGGCGGCACCCGGGGCTTTGTCCGCATCTATTCCTCGAACCGGCTCGTCTCATCCCGATCCCGCGCGTAGCGGCGCGTGAGCGGAAATGCCGGCAGCCAGGATTCGCGGCGGATGATCCAGCTTTCGTAGGTCGGCACGAACAGGTCGGGTGCATCGAATGAACCGAGGTTCAGCTCGATCTCATCGGCGCTGCGCGAGAACACCGACGATCCGCAAAGCGGACAGAAGCAGCGGCCTTCGTAGTCGCGGACCTCGCCTTCGATCGTCACCGCCGCCTCCGGGAAGATCGCGGACGCATGGAACAGCGCCCCGTGGAACTTGCGGCAGTCGAGGCAGTGGCAGAGGCCGACCCGGTACGGCCGCCCGCTCGCCACGAACCGGACCCGGCCGCAGAGGCAGCCACCGGTGAATCGTTCCATATGTCCCATCTCCACGGCACCTCAGTCCACGGCTCCTCAGCCGGTCTGGCGCTGCGCGGCCTGCCCGCGCCAGTCGAGCCGGCTGCGCAGCGTCACGACGCCACCGATGATCAGCAGCGCCGGCGGGCTGATCTCGGTGCGCTCGACCAGCGCGCAGACCTCGGCGAGCGTCGAGACGTGCGTGCGCATGTCCGGCTGCGTGCCGCGCTCGACGATCGCGACCGGCGTGTCGGGTGGCATGCCGTGATCGAGCAGGCCGGCGCGGATGGCCTGGATGCCGTGCACGCCCATGTAGAACACCAGCGTCTGGTTCGGCATCGCCAGCGCCGGCCAGTTGAGCCGCAGGTCGCCGTCGCGCTTCGGGTGGCCGGTGACGAAGGTCACCGACTGCGCGTGATCGCGGTGCGTCAGCGGAATGCCGGCGTAGGCCGCGCAGCCGCTCGCCGCGGTGATGCCGGGCACGACCTGGAACGGGATGCCCTCGGCCATCAGCGTGTCGATCTCCTCGCCGCCGCGGCCGAAGATGAACGGATCGCCGCCCTTGAGGCGCAGCACGCGCCGGCCTGCGCGGGCGAGGCGCACCAGCAGCGCGTTGATTTCTTCCTGCGGCAGCGTGTGCTCGGCGCGCGCCTTGCCGACGTAGATGCGCTCGGCATCGCGGCGCACCAGCGCCAGCACGCCGTCGGAAATCAGCCGGTCGTAGACGACGACATCGGCCTGCTGCATCAGGCGCAGCGCGCGGAAGGTCAGCAGCTCCGGATCGCCGGGGCCGCCGCCGACCAGATAGACCTCGCCGGGCGCATCGTCCGGAGCATGGCCGGCGGCTTCGAGCAGGGCTTCGAGCCGCGCGCGACCCTCGGCCTCGCGCCCGGCGAGCACATCCTCGGCGACCGCGCCCTGCAGCGCGTCCTCCCAGAACGCCCGGCGGCGGGCCTCGGGCACGGCGTGCTGCACGCGGCTGCGGAAATCGGCGGCGAGGCGCGCGAGCTTCCCGTAGGCGGCCGGGATCAGCGATTCGAGCCGCCCGCGCAGCAGCCGCGCCAGCACCGGCGAGGCACCGCCGGTCGACAGCGCGACGATCACCGGCGAGCGATCGACGATCGCCGGCATGATGAAGCTGCAGAGCGCCGGGTTGTCGACGACGTTGACCGGCAGCGAACGCGCGCGCGCCAGCCGCGAGACCTCGGCGTTGACGACCACGTCGTCGGTGGCGGCGATGACCAGATCGGCGCCGTCGAGATCGGGCGCGGCGAAATGGCGTGCGACGTGGCGGATGCGGCCGGCGGCGTACTCGCCGGCGAGCGTCGTGCCGAGTTCCGGTGCGACGACGCGCACCTCGGCACCGGCATCGAGCAGCAGCGCCACCTTGCGCGCGGCCACCTCGCCGCCGCCGACGACCAGCGCCGGGCGGCCGGTCAGGCGCAGGAACAGGGGCAGGAAATCCACGACGACACCTCGGGGCTGGGGGGCAGGAAGGACGCGACTTGTAGCACCGTGCAACGAATGCTGCCGGGCGCGCACGCGACTGTCAGGGGCCGGTATGGTGTGCTTAGATACCGCCCCCCGTCACGCCGAAGGTCGCCGAAGATGAACGCGCGCGAGCTCGCCGCCAACGTCACCGAACTGACCACGCTGCCCGATGTGTACCAGCAGATCCGGGCACTGGCCGATGATCCGCATGCCTCGCTCAAGCAGTTCGCCGACGTGGTCAGCATGGATGCCGCGATTTCGGCGCGGCTGCTGCGCCTGGTCAACAGTCCGTTCTACGGCCTGCCCGGCAAGGTCGACAGCGTGCTGCGCGCGATCAACCTGATCGGCACCGATGAGCTCTGCAACCTCGTGCTCGCCAGCTCGATCGGCGGCATGTTCAAGGGCGTCAGCAATGCCGCGCTCGACCTGCCGGCGTTCTGGTGGCGCAACGTCAGCGTCGCGATGCTCGCGCGCCAGCTCGGGCGGCAGAATCACATGCCGTCCCACGAGCGCCTGTTCATCGCCGGCATCCTGCACGATGTCGGCCGGCTCGTGGCCTTCCAGCAGGTGCCGACGCTCGCCGCCGAGATCGAGCGCACGCAGACCGACGCCTACGACACCGGCCGCCAGCGCGCCGTGCTCGGCTTCGGCTACGCCGAACTCGGCGCCGAACTGCTGCACCAGTGGGGCATGCCGGAGGCGCTGGTCGAGATCGTCGGCTGCCAGCCGCAGCCGCAGCGCGCGCTCGAATACGGCCGTGATGCCGCCGTGCTGCACATCGCCGCCCGTGCCGTGCCGCTGATCGCGGCCGACCCCGGCACGCCGGCCGAGCTGGAAACCCTGGTCGCCGAGGACCTCTGGGAGGAAAGCGGCCTCGATGCCGGCCAGCTCGACACCGCCCTCGCGGCCGTGCGCGAGCGCGGCTCCGAAGTCCGCGGACTGTTCTGAAGCGCCGGTCATCGCCGCCCCGCAGCCGCAGGAGACGCCTTCGTGGTCGCGACCAGCCATACCCCGAGTCCGCTGTACGACTTCGACGCCTGGATCGCCGGCCTGCCGGTGCGCTGGAGCCCGGCGCAGGTTGCGCGCGTGCGCGAGGCCCACGCGCTGGCGCTCGCCGCGCTGCCCGGCGAGCCCGATCCCGACACGCCGCCGCCGGCGCTCGCGGTCGCCGACATCCTCGCCGGCCTGCGCCTCGATCACGAAGTCGTCTGCGCCGCGCTGCTGCAGCCCGAGAACGTCGCCGGCTGCCTGACGCCCGGCGTGCTCGCCGAGCAGTTCGGCGACAGCATCGCGCGCCTGGTCGAGGGCGCCGAGAAGATCACCGTCATCGGCGACTTCCACCAGCAGGTGCATGCGCACGGCGACCAGCTCGAACGCCTGCGCAAGATGCTGCTGGCGATGGCGCAGGACGTGCGCGTCGTGCTGATCGCCCTCGCCCGCCGCCTGCACCGGCTGCGCACGCTCGCCGGCTACGACCCGATCGCGCAGCAGCGCATCGCCCGCGAGACGCTCGATCTCTACGCCCCGCTCGCCAACCGCCTCGGCATCGCCCGCGTCAAGTGGGAACTCGAGGACCTGGCGCTGCGCTGGCTGGCGCCGGACACCTACAAGGAACTCGCGCGCGCGCTCGATGAGCGCCGCGTCGAACGCGAGGCCTACATCGAGGCGGCGATGGACGAGCTGCGCGCCGAACTCGAACACGCCGGCATCCACGCCGAGGTCACCGGCCGCGTCAAGCACATCTACAGCATCTGGAAGAAGATGCAGCGCAAGCGCCTGCCGTTCGAGCAGATCTTCGACGTGCGCGCCGTGCGCGTGATCGTCGACACGGTCGCCGACTGCTACGCCGCGCTCGGCGTCGTGCACGCGCGCTGGAACCACATCCGCAAGGAATTCGACGACTACATCGCCAACCCCAAGGCCAACGGCTACCGCTCGCTGCACACCGCCGTGTTCGGCCCGGACGGGCGCACGCTGGAAATCCAGATCCGCACGCTGGAGATGCACCAGAACGCCGAACTCGGCGTCGCCGCGCACTGGCGCTACAAGGAAGGCGCGAGCGGCGCGCAGCAGCCGAGCAGCTACGAGCAGCAGATCGCCTGGCTGCGCCAGATGCTCGAAGCCCGCGACGACGGCGACGAGGACGACGACCGCGACGGCGAGGACCTGCTGGAGCGCGTGAAGGCCGAAGCCTTCCAGGACCGCGTCTACGTGCTGACGCCGCGCGGCGAGATCGTCGAGCTGCCCCAGGGCGCGACGCCGCTCGATTTCGCCTACCACGTGCACACCGAGATCGGCCACCGCTGCCGCGGCGCCAAGGTCAACGGCCGCATCGTGCCGCTCAGCTACGAGCTGAAGAACGGCGAGCAGGTCGACGTGCTGACCACCAAATCCGGCAGCCCGAGCCGCGACTGGCTGTCACCGCACCTCGGCTATCTCAAGAGCACGCGCGCCCGCAACAAGGTGCGCGCCTGGTTCCGCCAGCTCGACCTCGAACACAGCATCGCCAGCGGCCGTCAGGCACTCGATCGCGAGCTGCACCGCCTCGGCGTGCGCAGCGTCAACCTCGAACGCCTGGCCGAGACGCTCGAATACGACCAGCCCGAGGAGCTCTACGCCGCGATCGGCCGCGGCGACCTGACCGCGACCCACGTCGTCTCGGTCGCGCAGGACATGATCCTGCCGCCGCCGCCGGCCGAAACCACGATGCCGCTGCAGCGGCCGACCATCACCAGCGAACCCGGCGAGATCAAGATCAGCGGCGTCGGCAAGCTGCTGACCCAGCTCGCACGCTGCTGCAAGCCGGTGCCCTACGACGCCATCGTCGGCTTCATCACCCAGGGCCGCGGCGTCACCATCCACCGCGCCGACTGCCCGAACCTGCTCGACCTGCAGAGCCACAGCCGCGAGCGGCTGATCGAGGTGAGCTGGGGCGACGAGACCGCGCCGCGCTACAACGTCGATGTGCAGATCGACGCCTACGACCGCACCGGCCTGCTGCGCGACATCACGCAGGTGCTCGCCAACGACCGCATCAACGTCATCGCCGTCAACACGCTCTCCGACAAGCAGGCCGGCAC
>NZ_DAOLKE010000222.1:0-5904 GCF_035331805.1 Plasticicumulans sp.
GGCGCACAGCGCCGTGACCGCCGCGGCGGCGACTTCCTGCTGCGGCAGCCGCGCGCAGAGCGTCTCGCAGATCGTCGCGAAGTCATCGCCGGCGAGGGCGGCATCGAGCACCGCGGCCTCGGCGACCGGCAGCGACACGTACTGCGTCATCAGGTCGGGCGCGCGCCACACCGCCCATTCGATTGGCGCCTCGCTCCGGCGCGGCGCGCGCGCCTCGGCGCCGGCGCGCATTTCCGCCCACAGCGCCGGCACGTCCCAGCCGAGCGTCAGCCGGGTCAGCGCCGGATGCGCGAGCGGCACCAGCTCGCCCCAGCCGGCCGGATCGATCGCCGCCAGCGCCTCGGTGCCGGGCTGCGGCGCGTCGGCGGCATCGAGCGCATCGGCGAGCGCGCGCTCGAAGCGCAGCATCTCCTGCGCCACCGCCGGCAGCCGCTCGGGTTCGTCCTGCAGCCAGTCCGGCAGCGCCGCCGAGAAATCGCGCGCCGAGCGGTACACCGACGGCCGCGCGCGCGCGTAATCGAGCACCAGCGCCGCGAAGGCGTCCTCGCCGATCAGCGTCTGCAGGCCGGCGTAATCGTGCGTGCAGACCTCGACCAGCCGCAGCCGGTAGGCCTCGTGGTACACCGCCAGCCGGCGCGCGGCCGGCAGCGCCGGCGTGGCGCGCACCCACTCGGCGACCGCCGGATCGTCATCGAGCACGTGGCGCTGGAAGGCATCGAGCAGCGGCGCGAGGCCGGGCAGGTTCGCACTCATCTCAGGCGGCCTCGGCGAGGGCGTGGCGCGCGATCGCGCGCGCGTGATCGAGTTCGGCGAGCAGCTCGGCGAGCGGCGGGATGCGGTCGTCGCGCTCGATCATCGCCGGCACCGGCCCGTAGCGGCGCACGGCCTCGGCGTACAGCGCCCAGACCGGATCGGCGACCGGGTGGTCGTGGGTGTCGATGACGAGTTCGCCGAGATCGAGGTGGCCGGCCAGATGGTGCTGGCGGATGCGCGCCGCCGGCACGCCATCGAGGTATTCGAGCGGGTCGTAGCCGTGGTTGCGGGCGCCGACGTGGATGTTGTTGATGTCGAGCAGGATCAGGCAGTCGGCCGCCTCGGCGACCGCGCTCAGGAACTGCCACTCGGTCAGCGGCGCGTGCGCGAACTCGGCGTAGCTCGACACGTTTTCGAGCAGGATCTGCCGGCCGAGAACGTCCTGCACCTCGCGCACGCGCGCCGCGACGTGCGCGACCGCCTCCTCGGTATAGGGCAGCGGCAGCAGGTCGTGCAGGTTCAGGCCGTGGGCACCGGTCCAGCACAGGTGATCGGAAATCCACTCGGGTTCGACGCGCGCTGCCAGCGCCTTCACGGCCTGCAGATAATCGCGATCGAGCGGTGCGGTCGAACCGATCGACAGCGATACCCCATGCAGCACCAGCGGGTAGTGCTCGCGCACGCGCGTGAGCCACGAAAGCGGCTTGCCGCCGGGCACGAGGTAGTTCTCGGTCAGCGCCTCGAACCAGTCGACGGCCGGGTGCGTGGCGAGGATGTCCGCGTAATGGTCGGGGCGCAGGCCCAGACCGAAGCCGGTCAGCGACATGGTCGGCAGCTCGTGGCAGCAGGGTGGAACAGCGGGAAAGCGAAAACGGAAAAGCGGGGAAGCGGAAAAACCGCGCGGCGGGCGCCCGGGACCGGGGCGCCCGCCGCCGGTGCATCAGAGGATCGGCTTGCCGCCCTTGGACGAGCACTCCTGCGCCGAGGAGGTGTTGATCCAGCCCTGGCCCTTGCAGGCGTTCTGGCCCTTGCAGGAGTTGTGCTCGCCGGCGCAGGCCGACTGGCCCTTGCAGGCATTGGCGCCGAGACACTTGACCTCGCCGTCGGCGGCGCTGGCGAGGGTCGGGGCGATCAGGCCGCCGGCGAACAGCGCGGCAGCGGCGGCGGCGAGGGCATAACCGGTACGGACGTTGGTCGTGGTGCTCATGGTCTTGATCTCCGGATGCAACGTGGAATGGCAGGCTTGTGGTGGTGTGTGCGGACTGCTTTCGGGTCGGCGCCGGCGTGCTGCCGGTCGACACCCCGTATTCGCAGCCGCTGCGCCGGTGGATGCGCGGGCCGTGGAATTATTTTTGAAGAAAAATCTTCCGGGTCCCGCGCGCCCGGCCGGCGGGCGCGGCGCAAGCCGGCTGTTTCACGCGCCATGCCAGCGGCGTCGCACCCGCGCCAACAATAGCTTGCGTGTGCCGGCCTGCCGCGGTGGCCGCTCCGGGCCGCGGCCGGTCGTGGTCGGCCGTGTCCGACCGTGGCCGGTCGCGGCAGCCGCGGCCGGCGGCGTTTGCTAGGGTCTGCGCATCGTCCACCACTCGGGAGAACGCATCATGGTGATCAGCGGCTTCGGGGTTTTCGTCATCGGCCTCGTGATCCTGATGATCCTGCTGCTCGTGCTCGGCGTGTGCTCGGTGCCGCAGGGCATGGAGTACACGGTCGAGCGCTTCGGTGCCTACAAGCGCACGCTCGACCCGGGGCTGAACTTCATCATCCCGGTCGTCGATCGCATCGGCCGGCGCATGAACATGATGGAGCAGGTGCTCGACGTGCCCTCGCAGGAGATCATCACCAAGGACAACGCCATGATCCGCGTCGACGGCGTGGTGTTCTTCCAGGTGCTCGACGCCGCGCGCGCCGCGTACGAGGTCAGCAACCTCGAATTCGCGACGCTGAACCTGACCATGACCAACATCCGCACGGTCATGGGCTCGATGGACCTCGACGAGCTGCTCTCCAAGCGCGACGAGATCAACGCCCGGCTGCTGACCGTCGTCGACGAGGCCACCGCGCCCTGGGGCCTCAAGGTCACGCGCATCGAGATCAAGGACATCGCGCCGCCGATGGACCTCGTCGATTCGATGGCCCGGCAGATGAAGGCCGAGCGCGACAAGCGCGCCGCGATCCTCGAAGCCGAAGGCAAGCGCCAGTCCGAGATCCTCAAGGCCGACGGCCTCAAGCAGGCGGCGATCCTCGAAGCCGAGGGCCGGCGCGAATCGGCCTTCCGCGATGCCGAGGCGCGCGAACGCATGGCCCAGGCCGAGGCCCGCGCCACGCAGATGGTCTCCGAGGCCATCGCCGCCAACGGCGCGCAGGCCGTCAACTACTTCGTCGCGCAGAAGTACGTCGATGCGCTCGCGCAGATCGGCCGCGCCCCGAACCAGAAGGTGATCCTGATGCCGCTCGACACCACCGGCGTGCTCGGCTCGATCGCCGGCATCGCCGAACTCGCGCAGGAAGCCATGAAGGAGCGCGCCGCGCCGCCGGTGGCCGGCCGCGTGCCGCCGCAGCCCGGACAGCCCTCATGATCAGCCTGCCGCTGCTCGACCCGCCGTACTGGAACTGGTGGCTGCTCGCCGTCGTGCTGATGGCGCTGGAGATGGTCGCGCCCGGCTTCTTCTTCCTGTGGATGGGCATCGCCGCCGCTCTGGTCGGCGTGCTGCTCGCCGGCTTTCCGGGGCTGCCGGTCGAATGGCAGTGGCTGATCTTCGCGCTGCTGTCGGTCGGCGCGATCGTCGGCTGGCAGTTCTGGCAGCGCCGCCACCCCTCCGAGACCGACACCCCGACGCTGAACCGCCGCGGCGCACAGGCCGTCGGCCGCATCCTCGTGCTCGATCAGCCGATCGTCGCCGGCAGCGGCCGCGCAAAGCTCGGCGACTCGACCTGGCCGATCCGCGGCCCCGACCTGCCGGCCGGCACGCGCGTGCGCGTCGTCGCCGTTGACGGCACGGTGCTGCGCGTCGAGGCACTGGCCGGCGACGGCTGAATCCGGCCCCGGCCGGCGCGCTTTCCTTCCCGGCCCCCCGACCCTGCCAGCAAGGCCCCGGAGGCCGCTGCCATGACTGCCCGATCGCTGCTGTGCCGCCGCGTGCTCTGCCTGCCGGTGCTGCTGCTCGTCACAGCACTCGCCGGAGCGCGCGAGCCGTACGGTTTCCGCGCCGGCGTGTTCGATGACTACCTGCTGGCGCTGTCCTGGTCGCCGACCTACTGCCTGACGCACGCGGACGATGCCGGCCAGTGCGGCGCGAGCAAGGGCTATGGCTTCGTGCTGCACGGCCTGTGGCCGCAGAACCGCTCCGGGCCGTATCCGCAGGACTGCGCAACCCGCGAAAGCCTGACGCCGGAAGCAACCGCCTTCGGCGCGACGATCTTTCCGAGCCGCAGCCTGATCGCGCACGAATGGCAGAAGCACGGCAGCTGCAGCGGGCTGGATGCGCTGGGCTATTTCCGCCTCGCCGACCAGGCGCGCACCGCCATCCGCGTGCCCGACGTGTTCGAAAGCCCGCGCCGGGCGCAGACGACGACGGCCGCCGGCATCGTCGCCGCCTTCGTCAGCGCCAATCCCGGCCTGCCGGCAGCGGCCGTCGTGCCGGTCTGCCGGGGCATGGTGTTCGCGGAACTGCGCATCTGTCTCGACCGGCAGCTGTCGCCGCTCGCGTGCGCAGGCAACGTGCGCAGCAACTGCGGGTCGCGCCCGGTACGGGTGCCGGCGGCACGCTGAGAAGGCACTGCCGGTGATCGGCATGAAGAACTGTACCGGCGAAGTCCGGCCCCACTGCCGGCGTCCGGATTCGTGTGAGGCCCGCGCCGTTCATTCCTCGCCGTAGGTATACGGCAGCTCCGGCCCCCAGCCCGCCGGCGGGCCGAGGAAGTAAATGCGTTCGTTGGCGCCGGTCTGCGCGTAAATCAGCCCCTTGGCGATGCCCGAGGACTGGATCGTCGCAAAGCGCACGTTGACGCCGTCGCTGCCGAATTTCGAGGCGGCCCCGCTCGATTCGGCAATCTCCAGCTGCGTGATTTTGTCGCCGCCGCCGCTGACGCTGTTGACGAGGCCGATGTGGAAGGCTTCCGAGCCGGTGCCTTCGATCAGCGTGCCGCTGCTGTCGCGCTGCTTGGCGATGTCCGGGTCATCGCCCTTGATGTCCTTGAAAAAGATCGCCGCATCGCCGGGGCTGATTTCACCGGCCGACTTGCGCCGGCGCGCGCGTACGTCCGGCCACAGATGGCTGTCGGACCAGAAGGTGCGCGGCAGAAAGCCGAGGCTGCCGACCGGCTGGGTATCGGCCATGTGCGGCACGCCCTCGCCCCAGTAGGCCGCGACGAAACCGCCGCAATCGACGCCGAGATTGTCCGAGCAGTATTTGTAGACGGTATCCGGATTGGTCAGGCCGAGTTCCGAGGCGAGCTGCAGGGTTTCCTGGATTTCCCACGGGCAGGCCTTGCCGATGAAGCAGCGGCGGATCGACAGGTTGATGTAATCGTAATCGTTGTAATTGAAAGTCTTGGCCGTCGTGAACTTCGGATCGACCTGCGCGAGCCGGCTCATGAAACGCTGGTGGGCCAGCTGCGCATTCGGGGACTGCGGCTTCTTGCCGCTTTGCAGGTAATGCAGGATCGGCGTGCCGGTGAAACTCCAGTCACTGCCATCGAGAATCCACGTGAACAGGTCGACGTAGGCGTTCACGAACTGAGCCGGAAGATACATGGCGATGACCTCATGCCGGCGGCTGAAGGGTCAGGGTCGTTCCTCCTGAACGGGCACGGATCGAAGCCGCCCGGATCGCCCGCTGCCCGGAAAGACGGTAGACGCGAAACCCCGGGCCGACACTCCGGCGCCTGCCGTAAGCGCCGGATTTCGCCAGCGCCTGAGGACGCGAGGCCGCCACCTGGCGGCGGGCGCCGGCGTGTCCGGCCGGGCAGGGGCGGGGTCATGCGGCCGGTCGCAGGGGGCGTCACCCTCTCCCGAACTGCCTTTTTCGACTCATTTTGGGGCGCCGTCGCCCTAAAATGAGTCGGCGTCGATAGTTGAAGAGTCGACGCCGATGTTTCAAGTGTCGGCACGGGTACTTGAACTGCTGCCGACGGCCTTCCGGAGGCCGGTGC
>NZ_DAOLKE010000223.1:0-3656 GCF_035331805.1 Plasticicumulans sp.
GACGCCGCTCGCCTTCGGCCACCACCCGCGCCCCGGTCACCCGCAGCGCGATGCGCTCGTGATCGTCGCGCGCCACTGCGCCGACCTCGGCCTGCCGGCACCGGCAGCGGTCCGCTTCGGGCCGGACAGCCGCCTGATCGGCGCGCTGCCGGCCGCGGCATTCCGGGAAGGCAAGGCCGGCGAACGCTGGTGCGGCCAGTTCCTCGCCCACGTCGAAATCGACTTCGCGCAGCCGGTCGCCGGTCCGCTGGTGCTCGGGGCCGGCCGGCACTTCGGGCTCGGGCTGATGCGCCCGCTGCCGCATCCGCGGAGGTGCGCATGAACGCCGTCACCACGCTGGCGCCGCTCGCCGCCGCCGACTTCGGCGCGTATTACGCCGCCGTGCACGGCTTCACGCCGTTCCCGTGGCAGCAGGCGCTGGTCGATCACCTCGCCGCCGGCCGCGGCTGGCCGCAGGCGCTCGATCTGCCGACCGCGGCCGGCAAGACCAGCGCGCTCGATGCGGCGCTGTTCCATCTGGCGCTCGAAGCCGGGCTGCCGCCGGCGGAACGCCGGGCGCCGCTGCGCATCGCGCTGGTCGTCGACCGGCGGCTGGTGGTCGATGGCGCCTTCACGCATGCCGGCAGGATCGCCGCGGCCCTCGGCGCCGCCGAGACCGACCCCGCCGCCGCCCCGGTGCTGCACGCCGTTGCCGCCCGGCTGCGGGTACTGGCCGGCACCACAGCCGGCAGCCCGGCGCCGGTGCTCGCGGTCGAGCGGCTGCGCGGCGGCGTGCCGCGCGAGAACGCCTGGGCCGGATCGCCGTGCCAGCCGCTGCTGCTGCTCTCGACCGTCGATCAGCTCGGCTCGCGGCTGCTGTTCCGCGGCTACGGCCTCAGCGAGTTCGCCTGGCCGCTGCACGCCGGCCTGCTCGGCGAGGACACGCTGATCCTGCTCGACGAGGCGCACCTGTCGCAGCCCTTCCACGACACCGTGCGCGCCATCCGCCGCTACTGCGGGGCCGACTGGCGCGAGACGCCGCCGCTGCGGCCGGTCGCGATCGTGCCGCTGAGCGCCACGCAGGGCGCAGCCGAAGCCGGCGATGCGCTGCGCCTGACGCCGGCCGATCACGCGCATCCGGAACTGGCGCGGCGCCTGCGTGCCGCCAAGCCGGCCGAACTGCTGGCCTGCAGGGCCGAGGTCTTCATCGACCGGCTCGCCGACAGCGCCCGCCGGCTGCTGGCTGCCTGTCCGACGACGGCGACGACGACGGCACCGCACTCACCGGGCGACACCGCCGACCTGTTCGCCGCTCCGGCACCGGCCGCGCCGGTGGTCGGCATCGTCGTCAACCGCATCGCCACCGCGCGGGCGCTGTACGCGGAGCTGCGCGGCACCGGCGATGCCGACGCGCTGCTGCTGATCGGCCGCATGCGTCCGCTCGATCGCGACCGGCTGGTCGAGGCATATCTGCCGCGCATCCGCGCCGGGCGCGCTGCCGGCGACAATCCGCGCCCGCTGTACGTGGTCGCGACGCAGACCATCGAAGTCGGCGCCGATCTCGACTTCGATGCGCTCGTCACCGAATCCGCGCCGCTCGATGCGCTGCGCCAGCGCTTCGGCCGTCTGAACCGGCTCGGCGCCCGCAGCCGCGCACCGGCGGCGATCCTGCACGTCAGCGATGCCGGCAAGGACGATCCGGTCTACGGCGGCGCCATCGCTGCCACCTGGAAGTGGCTGAACGCCGTCGCCGTGCAGCCGGCGAAGTCGAAAACCCGCGGCCAGCCGGCCGCGGCACCGGGGGTGGATTTCGGCATCGAGGCGCTGGCGGCCCGGCTGCGCGAGGTCGCACCGGGCGCGGACTGCCTGAGCCCGCGCCCGCAGGCGCCGGTGCTGCTGCCGATGCACGTCGATCTGCTCGCCCGCACCAGCCCGGCGCCGCTGCCGTCGCCGGAACCGGCGCTGTGGCTGCACGGCCCGCAGACCACGCCGGCCGAGGTGCAACTGATCTGGCGCGCCGACCTGCCGCAGTTGCACGCCGACGAGACTGGCGACCTCGATGACGACGGCCGGGTCGAGCGGGCCCGCGAGCTCGTCGCCGCGCTGCCGCCGTCCTCGCTCGAAGCGCTGTCGCTACCGGTGTGGACCGCGCGCGCCTGGCTCGCCGACAGCTCGCAGCCGGACGAAGGCAGCGACCTCGAAGGCGGGTCGGTGCCGGAAGATGTCCCGCTGCGCGGCGGCCGGCGGGCACTGCGCTGGAGCAGCGACGGCGCCACGCCGGTCGGCCCCCGCGCGATCCGCCCCGGCGACACGCTGATCGTGCCGGCAGCCTGGGGCGGGCTCGATGTCGCCGCCGGCGGCGCCTGGAACCCGGCGCTGCGCGAGGCGGTGCCGGATCTGGCCGAAGCGGCAGCGCGCCGGACACACGGCCGCACCGTGCTGCGCCTCGGTCCGGCCTGCGTCGCGCAGTGGCGGCTGATGCTGCGGACCGGGGCGGATGCCGAGGCACAGGCCGCCGCGGTGGCCGAAGCCGCGCAGCAGTTGCGCAAGCTCTTCGCCGAGGCCGACGACAACCCGCCGGACGCCCGCACGGTGCTCGATGAACTGCGCGGGATCGCCGCCCTGCCGGTGCCGGTGTGCGCGGCACTCGATGCGCTGGCCGCGCCGGGCAGGCCGCCGCGGCTGCTGCGCTACGGCGCCCGCACCCAAGACGCCGAGCTGAGCGGCTGGCTGCTGGCCGAGGCGCGGCCGGAGCGGGTCGCGGCCGACGATGGCGACGACGCCTCGCTGACCGTGCGCGTCGGGCTGGAGGCGCACTGCCGCGGCGTCGGCGATCAGGCCAGCCGCTTCGCCGAAACGCTCGGCCTGCCGCCGGCGCTGGTCGATGACCTCGGTCTGGCCGGTGACCTGCACGACGCCGGCAAGGCCGATCCGCGCTTCCAGGCCTGGCTGTACGGCGGCACGGCGCCGCCCGCCGCGCCGCTGCTGGCCAAGTCCGGCAGCCTCGACCGGCTCGACCGTCAGGCCGTCGCCAGCGCCCGCGATCTGGCCGGCTATCCGCGCGGCGGCCGGCACGAATGCGCGTCAGTGCAACTGCTGCGCGCCTACCCCGGCCTGCTCGCCACCGCCCACGACCCGGAGCTGGTCGAGCATCTGGTCGGCAGTCACCACGGCCGCGGCCGGCCGTTCCTGCCGGTCATCGACGACCCCGGCGCCGCAACGCTCGACGCCAGCTTCGAGCTGTTCGACCGGCGGCTGCGGCTGCGCGGACCGCACGGGCTGGAGCGGCTCGACAGCGGCTGGCCGGAACGCTTCGCGCGCCTGCAGCGGCGTTACGGCTGGTGGGGACTCGCCTGGCTCGAAGCCCTGCTGCGGCTGGCCGACCACCGGCGCTCCGAGGACGAGCGCCGGATGCGGCAGGAGGAAACGGATCATGAGTGATACGAACTGCCAGCACGCAGCAGCCCCCTGCCCGCCGCTCGCGCTGACCGGCCTTACCGGCAGTCATCCGCTCGGTGCGCTGGCAGCCTTCGGGCTGCTGCGCTGGAGCGCGGAGATTCCGGCGCTGCGCGGGGCGCGGCTGCACTGGGAGCTGCAGGATGACTGGATCGCGGTGCTGACGCCGCCGGCGCCGCTCGATGCCGATGCGCTGTGCCGGCTGCTGCTCGATGCGCATG
>NZ_DAOLKE010000223.1:3756-5874 GCF_035331805.1 Plasticicumulans sp.
GCCGCTCCGCAGGTCCGTCGCAGCGCACCGGCCGGTCCGCTGGTGTTCTGAACATGGCGACCGACGCCGACCCCACGCTCGCCGCCGTGCCGCCGCTGCCGGCGCGCATGGTCAACGAGTACGTGTACTGCCCGCGGCTCGCGTACCTGATGTGGGTGCAGCAGGAATGGACCGACAGCGCCGAAACCGTCGACGGCCAGTACGTGCACCGGCAGGTCGACCGCCCCGGCGGTGTGCTGCCCGATGAGCCCCTGCCCGAAGGCGAGCGCATCCATGCGCGCTCGGTGACGCTCGAATCCGCCACGCTCGGCGTCATCGCGAAGCTCGATCTGGTCGAGGCCGAAGGTCTGCGCGCCACACCGGTCGACTACAAGCGCGGCAGGCGCCCGCACGCGGCGCGCGGCCCGCATGCACCCGAGCGCGTGCAGCTCGCGCTGCAGGGCCTGCTGCTGCGCGAGCACGGCTTCGAGTGCCGGGAAGGCGTGATCTGGTACGCCGGCAGCCGCGAGCGCGTGCCGGTGACGCTCGATGAGGACCTCGTCACCGAAGCGCGCAGCGCGGTTGCCGGCCTGCGTGCGCTGGCCACGGCCGGCCGGCTGCCGCCGCCGCTCGACGACAGCCCGAAGTGCCCGCGCTGCGCGCTGGTCGGCATCTGCCTGCCCGACGAAACCGCGCGCCTGCGCGGCGGCGATCTGGCGCCGCGACCGCTGGCGGTGGCCGATGACCCGGCGCAGCTGCTGTTCGTGCAGGCGCCGTATGCGCGCATCGGCCGCGACGGCGAGACGCTGACCGTCGAGATCGAGCGCGAGCCGGCAAAGCCGGTGCGCCTGATCGATGTCTCGCAGCTCGTGCTGCACGGCAACGTCAGCCTCAGCGCCCCGGCGCTGCACGAGCTGATGGCGCGCGACATTCCGGTGAGCTGGCACAGCCACGGCGGCTGGTTCCTCGGCCACACCATCGGCACCGGGCACCGCAACGTCGAACTGCGCAGCGCCCAGTACCGCGCGAGCTTCGACGAGGCCGCCTGCCTGCGGCTGGCGCGCGGTCTGGTCGAGGCCAAGATTGCCAACGCCCGCACGCTGCTGCGGCGCAACTGGAAGCAGGGCAGCGCGCCACCGGCGCTGCTCGCGGCGCTGAAGGACGACATCGCCACCGCCCGCACGGCACCGTCGCTCGCGAGCCTGCTCGGCGTCGAAGGCGCTGCGGCAGCACGCTATTTCGGCGTCCTTGCCGAGCTGCTGAATCCGGCACCGGCGGCCGATGGCGGATACAGCTTCGACTTCCGCACCCGCAACCGCCGCCCGCCGGCCGATCCGGTCAACGCGCTGCTGTCGTTCGCCTACGCGCTGCTGACGCGCACGCTGACGGTGACGCTGACGGCGGTCGGTTTCGATGCCTATCGCGGCTTCTATCACCAGCCGCGCTACGGCCGCCCGGCGCTGGCGCTCGACGTGATGGAGCCGTTCCGGCCGCTGATCGCCGATTCGGTGGTGCTGCAGGTGATCAACAACGGCGAGGTGCGCCCGCGCGATTTCGTGCGCGCCGGCGGCGGCGTGGCGCTGAAGCCGGAGGCGCGCAAGGCGCTGGTGCTGGCCTTCGAGCGGCGGCTGGCGCACGAGGTCACGCATCCGCTGTTCGGCTATCGCGTCGCCTACCGCCGGCTGCTGGAAATCCAGGCACGGCTGCTCGGCCGGCATCTGCTCGGCGAACTGCCGGATTACCCGAACTTCACGACGCGGTGAGCGCGATGAGCCGGTTTCAGGAACATCTGTATGTGGTCGTCTACGACATCCGCGATGACCGGCGCTGGCGGCGGGTCTTCCGGACCATGAAGGGCTTCGGCGACTGGGTGCAGTTGTCGGTGTTCCAGTGCCGGCTGACGGCGGTGCGCCACGCCGAGCTGGTGGCGCGGCTGGACGGGCTGATCCTGCATGGCCATGATCACGTCCTGGTCATGGACATGGGCCCGGCCACCGGCATCGCCCCGCGCGTCACCAGCCTCGGCCTGCCCTACGAACCTCCGGAAAAAGGCCCGGTCGTGCTGTAACTGCCGCAGTGCTCGCGAGCGCTCCGGTGCCACGAAAATCCCGGGCAGCGCTCGCAAACCGGAAGCTCTTT
>NZ_DAOLKE010000224.1:0-5872 GCF_035331805.1 Plasticicumulans sp.
TCCGGGTCTTCCCGTCCCGGCACATGCACGCTCTTGACGAGCAATGTATAGAACGCCGGCACCACGAACAGCGTCAGCAGCGTGCCGAGCGACAGGCCGCCGACGATGACCCAGCCGATCTGCTGGCGGGATTCGGCGCCGGCGCCGGTGGCGAGCGCGAGCGGGACGGCGCCAAGGACCATGGCGGCGGTGGTCATCAGGATCGGGCGCAGGCGCAGGCGGGCGGCTTCGGTGACGGCAGCGAAGCGGTCGCTGCCCTGGGCGCGTAACTGGTTGGCGAATTCGACGATCAGGATGCCGTTCTTCGTGATCAGGCCGACCAGCATGACCATGCCGATCTGCGAATAGACGTTCAGCGTGCCGCCGGTCATGAGCAGCGCCGCGAGCGCGCCGGTCATCGCCAGCGGCACGGTCAGCATGATCACGAACGGCGACACGAAACTCTCGAACTGCGCGGCGAGCACGAGATAGATCACGGCGAGCGCCAGCACGAAGGTGATGTACAGCGTGCCGCCGGATTCGCGGAATTCGCGCGACTGGCCATCGAGCGCGGTCGCGCGCGTCGGGCCGAGCACCTCGGCGGCGGTGGCGTCGAGGTGATCGAGCGCCTCGCCGAGCGTCGTGCCGGGTGCGAGGTTCGCCGAGATCACGCTCGCGCGCAGGCGGTTGAAGTGGTTGAGTTCCTTGGCGGCGACGGTTTCCTTCACCTCGACGAGGTTGGAAAGCTGCACCAGCCGGTCATTGGAACCGCGCACGAAGATCGCTTCGAGGTCGGCCGGCGTCACGCGGTCGCCGGCACCGAGCTGCACGATCACGTCGTACTGGCGGCCCTCGCGCTTGAAGCGCGTGACCTGCCGGCCGCCGAGCAGGGTTTCGAGCGCGCGGCCGATGTCATCGACGCGCACGCCGACGTCGGCGATCTTGTCGCGCTTCAGCTGCACGGTGAGCTGCGGCTTGTTCAGGCGCAGGTCCGAATCGACGTTGGCCAGGCCCGGGTACTGGCGCAGCTTCGCAAGCAGCGCATCGACGTTGCGCGACAGCTCCGGATAGCTGTTGGCCTGGATCACGAACTGCACCGGCGGGTTGCGGAAGCTCTGCCCGAGCGAGGGCGGATTGATCGGGAAGGCGAGCACGCCGGGCAGGCCGAACATCTTCGGCGCCAGCGACTTCGCGATGTCCTGCTGGCTGCGCGCGCGTTCCTCCCAGGGCTTGAAGCGGATGAACGACAGCGCGCTGTTGACCGGATTCGGCCGCTCCAGCCCCGGCGCGACCACGGCGAAGTAGTTGTTCAGCTCCGGGATGTCGTTCAGGAAGGTCTCGATCTGGCGCGCGTAGCCGTCGGTGTAGGCGAGCGTCGAGCCTTCCGGCGCGACGACGACGCCGATGATGAAACCGCGGTCCTCGACCGGCGACAGCTCCGATTTCATCTGCGTGAACAGCCAGGCGCAGACCAGCGTGGTGCCGGCGAACAGGATCAGCACCAGCCAGCGCGCGCGCAGCGAGGCCGAAAGCACGCGCACGTAGCCGCGCGTCATGCCCTCGATGCCGTGCTCGATGGCGAGGAACACGCGGCCGTGCTGGGCGTGGCCGCCCTTCAGCAGCCGCGAGCACATCATCGGCGTCAGCGTCAGCGCCACGAAGCCCGACACCAGCACCGCCGCCGCGACCGCGAGCGCGAACTCGGTGAACAGCCGCCCGGTGTTGCCGGTCGCGAAGGCGAGCGGCGTGAACACCGCGGCGAGCGTCAGCGTCATCGCCACGACCGCGAAGGCAATCTCGGCCGAGCCCTTGAGCGCCGCGCGAAACGGCGTCATGCCTTCCTCGATGTGGCGGTGGATGTTCTCCAGCACGACGATGGCGTCATCGACCACCAGCCCGATCGCCAGCACCATGCCGAGCAGCGTCAGCACGTTGATCGAGAAGCCGAGTGCGTACAGGAAGATGCAGGCCCCGACCAGCGACACCGGGATGGTCACGAACGGGATCAGCGTTGCGCGCACGCTGCGCAGGAAGAAGAAGATCACGAGGATCACGAGCACCATCGCCTCGACCATCGTGTGGTAGACGGACTCGATGGCCTTCTCGATGAACACCGTGCTGTCGAAGCCGATGTCGACGCGCATGCCGGCCGGCAGGCCGTCGCGGATGACCGGCAGCAGCGCCTTGACCGCCTGCGCGACCGCGAGCGTGTTGGCGCTCGACTGCTTGACGATGCCGAGGCCGACGGCGTTGCGGCCGTTGTAGCGCACGATGTTGCGCTCGTCGGCGGCGCCGAGTTCGGCGCGCCCGACATCGGAGAGCCGGATCGGATAGCCGTTGGCTTCCTTGATGATGAGCTTCTCGAACTGCGCAGCCGTGGTCAGGTCGGCGGCGGCGAGCACCGAGAACTCGCGCTGGCTGGATTCGATGCGCCCGGCCGGAATCTCGACGTTCTGACGGCGCAGGGCGTCCTCGACATCGGCCGGGGTCAGCGCGTAGGCGGCGAGGCGGTCGCGGTCGATCCAGAGGCGCATCGCGTAGCGGCGCTCGCCGCCGATGATCACCGAGGCCACGCCGGGCAGCGTCTGCAGGCGGTCCTTGACGTTGCGGTCGGCGTAGTCGGTGATCTCCAGCGCCGTCTGCGTGTCGCTCGAGAACGCCAGCCACAGGATCGCCTGCGCGTCGGCCTCGATCTTGGCGATCACCGGCTCGTCGATGTCGTCCGGCAGTTGCGCGCGCACGCGCGAGACCTTGTCGCGCACGTCGTTGGCGGCGGCGTCGATGTTGCGTTCGAGCTTGAACTCGACGGTGATCTGGCTGACTTCCTCGCGCGACACCGACTTCATCTGCTTGACGCCTTCGATGCCGGCCAGCGAATCCTCCAGCACCTGCGTCACGCGCGATTCGATGATCTCGGCGCTCGCGCCCTTGTAGACCGTGCGCACCGACACGACCGGCGCGTCGATGTTCGGGTACTCGCGCACGGCGAGGCGCGTGTACGCGATGAAGCCGATCAGCACGATCATCAGGCTCATGACCGTCGCGAACACCGGCCGGCGGATCGAAAGATCAGGCAGCACCATGGCGGCTCAGCCCCCCTGTCTGGCGCCGGCGGCCGGCGGCGCGGCCGGTTCGGCGATCTTCACGGCGGCGCCGGGGCGCAGCTTCATCTGGCCGTCGGTGACGACCTGCGCATCGGCAGCAAGCCCGTTCTTCACCTCGACCTTGCCGGCCTGACGCAGGCCGAGTTCGACCGGCACGCTTTCGGCCTTGCCGTCCTTCACGACGTAGACCAGCGTCTGGCGGCCGACCGGCCAGATGGCCTCCTCGGGGATCACCAGCGCCTGCTCGCGGCGCGCGATCTCCAGCTGCACGCGCGCGAACACGCCGGGGCGCAGCAGGCCCTCGGCGTTGGCGAGCCGGGCGCGCACCAGCACCGTGCGCGTGATCTCGTCGAGCGTCGGGTCGATGGCGAGGATCTCGCCGCGGAAGTCGCGCTCGGCGTAGGCGTCGATGCGCACCGCGACCGGCTGGCCGACCTTCAGGCGCGCGAGCTGCACCTCGGGCACGCGGAAATCGAGCTTGATCGGATTCAGGCTGTCGAGCCGGGCGATGTCCTGGCCCGGCGACACGTAGGCGCCGGGGCTGACCGCGCGCAGGCCGACCGTGCCGGCGAAGGGCGCGTGGATCACGGTCTTGTCGAGGCGCACGCGGTCGAGGTCGAGCTGCGCGCGCGCCTGATCGAGCTTGGCGCGGGCGTTGTCGAGGTCCTGCTGGCTGGCGAGGCGGCTGCGGTCGAGGTTGCGCTGGCGCTCGAAGTTCAGCTCGCTCAGCGTCACGTCGGCCTGGCTGCCGGCGACTTGCGCCTTGTATTCGGCCGGGTCGAGCGTCACCAGCGGCGCGCCGGCGGCGATCGGCTCGCCCTCGCGGAAGTGGATGGTCTGGATGCGGCCGGCGATCTCGGGGCGGATCAGCACCGACTCGTTGGCGCGCAGCGTGCCGACCGCGGTCAGCGTCTCGATGACGGTCTCGCGCGCGACCGGCACGACCTTGACCGGCGTCGCCGGCGGCCCGCCGGCCTGCTGGGCGTGCAGCGGCGGCGCGACGGCGAGCACGGTGACGGAGGGCAGCGCGCGCAGCAGGCGGCGCAGGGCGGAGAGCTCAAAGCGGAACATCGGCGGCGGTTCCTCGCTTGCGGGCGACAGGCGTCCGGCCACGACGGGCCACGGATGCGCGAGATGCGGCGAGCGGCCGGAGCCGGCCGTGCGCCGTTACGGGCGGGGATTGTGCGCGCGTCGGGCGAGGGCTCCGGCTCTGCGCGCCGGTATGGCTACCATGCAGGAGCGGCCGAAGCGTGCGGCGTGGTCAGCGCCGGTCGCGGCTGTTCTCGCGGGCGTCCTGCTTCAGCATCTCGTTGTACTCGCGCATGACGACCATCTGGGCCGCGGTCTGGAACGGCGCGCCGGGCTGCGTGCGGCACCAGTCTTCCAGCCATTCCTCCCAGTTCTGCGGCTTGGCGATGTCGGTCCAGTTCAGGTGGCGCGTGTCGATCACGTCGGCCGTGGTCGGCGAGCCGACGTTGATCGCGCTGAGATACCCGAGCAGCCACTGCCGGTAGGCCTCGCGTTCGGCCGTGCCGCGCGCCGTGGCGCTGAAGCCGGCGCAGGTCGAGGTGCCGAGGCCGACGACCTTCCAGGCCGGCACGGCGTTGCCGTACGGATAGCCGCCGGCGGGAGGCGCGCAGCCGGTGGCGAGGGCGATGGCGGCGAGCAGTGCGGCGGCGGCGGGGCGGGGCAGGGTGGACACGAGGGCAGTCCTCTGGCCGGTGACGGAGACGGTCGCGCTTCAGCCGAACAGCATCTTCAGTCCGACCAGCGCGAGGAAGCCCGCGAAGATGCGTCTGAGCAGCGTCGTCGGCAGCGTATGCGCGAGTCTGGCACCGAGCGGCGCCGTCAGCATGCTCGCCGCGGCGATGCCGGCGCCGGCCGTGAGGCTGACGTAGCCGAGCGCGCCGGAGGGCAGCAGCGGCTCGTTCCAGCCGGCGGCGACGTAGCCGAGCGCGCCGGACACCGCGATCGGCAGGCCGACGGCGGCCGAGCTGGCGACGGCGTTGCGGATCGGCACCTGGCACCAGGTCAGGAAGGGCACGGTCAGCGAGCCGCCGCCGATGCCGACGACGCCGGACACCGCGCCGATGAGGCCGCCGGTGAGCGCCATGCCGACGCGCCCCGGCAGCCGGTGCTGGCCGGCGGGCTGCGCGCCGAGCGCGATCTGCGCCGAGACGGCGAGCACGAAGATCGCGAACACCAGCTTCAGCGTCGCGGTTGGCAGCGCATCGGCGATCTGCGCGCCGAGCCAGGCGCCGACGACGATGCCGGGCGCGAGCCGCGTTACCGGCTCCCACAGCACCGCGCCGCGGCGATGATGCGCGCGCACCGAGGACACCGACGTGAACACGATGGTCGCGAGCGAGGTGCCGAGCGCCAGATGCATGACGATGCCGTCATCGACGCCCTGCGTGTGGAACACCCAGGCGAGCGCCGGCACGATCACCAGACCGCCGCCGATGCCGAGCAGGCCGGCCATGACGCCGGCGAAGGCGCCGACCGCGAGACAGATCAGGAGGGTTTGCAGCAGTTCGGGCACGGGCGCGCTTCGTCCAGGATCAGGAAAAACAACGGAAAACCGGCGCGGCTTCGCGGGCGGACACAGGCGGCGGGCGCCGGCATTTGTGCTAGATTGCGCGCGGTTTTTCGCAAGCCCCCGCGCCGCGCGCCGGCGCGGCCCCGCATTCTAACGACAGTCCGTCCCGCCCGGCGATCGCCCGGCGGCGGTCGACGGACATGCATCCAGGGATATCCGGCATGAAGGTTCAGACTGTCTGCGTCCTCGG
>NZ_DAOLKE010000225.1:0-5870 GCF_035331805.1 Plasticicumulans sp.
ACGCCGGCCGGTCGCGTGGCGCTGGTGCACGCGGTCGCGCACATCGAGTTCAACGCCATCAACCTCGCGCTCGATGCCGTGCAGCGCTTCCGCGGCCTGCCCGATGACTTCTACGGCGACTGGCTGCGCGTCGCCGCCGAGGAAGCCCGGCATTTCGAACTGCTGACGGCCCGGCTGCAGGCCATGGATTCGGCCTACGGCGAGCTGCCGGCGCACGACGGGCTCTGGGATGCCGCGCGGCGCACCGCGCACGATCCGCTGCTGCGCATGGCGCTGGTGCCGCGCGTGCTGGAGGCGCGCGGCCTCGACGTGACGCCGGGCATGATCGAACGCCTGCGTCAGGCCGGCGATGCCGAAACCGTCGCCGTGCTCGAAGTCATCCTCGCCGAGGAGGTCGGCCACGTCGCCATTGGTTCGCGCTGGTACGCGCATCTTTGCGCCGAGCGCGGGCTGGAGCCGCGCTCGACCTTCCGCCGGCTGCTCGCCGAGCACCGCACCGCGGTGTTCCCGCCGTACAACGTCGAGGCGCGGCTGGCCGGCGGCTTCGCAGCGGAGGAACTCGACGCGCTCGCGGCCGATGCCGCGGCCGGGCGCTAGTCCACGGCCAGGGTGTCGGCCAGCACCCGCCACGCGGCGAGCTTGTCGGCCAGGCTGCGCCCGGCGTGCGCCGGACTGGTCGATGGCAGCCGCGTCCACGGCAGCGCCCGCGGCAGGCGGCCGAGCACGTGCCGGCGCAACAGCGTCGCGGCGGCCGTGCCGTTGCAGAACACGTGACGGATGCCGGGCTGCGCGGCGAGCAGGCCCGGAATGTCGTTGAGTTCGATCGAATCCGGCTCGATCGCGCTGTCGAGGCTGCCGGGGCGGCGGCAGGCGGCGAGCACGTCCCAGAGCGCCACGCCGGCGGCGCCCAGCCGCGCCGTGCGCTCGGCATAGGGCAGCGCCGGACCGGCGCCGAACAGCTCGCCCATGATCGGCCAGAAGGCGTTGCGCGGATGGCCGTAGTACTCGAGGGCGGCGAGCGAGGCCGCGCCCGGCATCGAGCCGAGCACCAGCACGCGCGGCCGCTCGCCGACGAGTGGCGGGAAGCCGCACAGCCGCACCGCGGCCGGGTCCGGCATCAGCGCCGGATCGTCATCGCCTCCGCACCGCATCAGCCGAACGGCAGCTCGTCGAGCAGCGCCAGCGCCAGGCTCAGATCACCGACCTCGTCGCTGGAGGCCGCGAAGCGCACGCTCAGGCGCCCCGGCACCGTCGTGCCGTCGGCGCGCCGCCAGTCCACGGCCTGCGTGTAGCTGCGCTCGCCGGCGGCACGCGCGGCCAGATAGCGCGCGCGCTCGCCCTCGGCGTCCTCGGCGCACAGCACGTCGCCGAGCGGATGGCCGACCAGCGCCTCCGGCCGGTAGCCGAGCAGCGCCGACAGCGCGCCGCTTGCGACCACCACGCGGCCCTCGGCGTCGCGCAGCAGCGCGGCGATCGGCAGCAGGTCGATGGCCGTGCGCAGGTTCATTTCGCTGTGCTGCAGCCGCTCGCGCTCGGCGGCGGCCGCGGTCACGTCGCGCACGCTGGTGGCCAGATACAGCGCCGGGCCGCTTTCTTCGCAGCGCACCAGCGACGTGCACTGGCGCACCCAGCGCTGGCCGGCGCCGGGCACCAGCAGCCGGTAGGTCAGGTCGGTGGCCGGCGGATCGGTTTCCAGCAGCTGGCGGCGCACGCGCGCGCGATCCTCGAAATGCACGGCATCGAGGAAGGAATGCGGATCGGCGTACAGCGATTCGGGCGTGCGTTCCCACAGCGAGAAGTAGCCGCGGCTGACGTAGAGCATGCGCGTGAAGCCCGGGGTCGCCAGCCAGATGGCGTCCTGCAGCGCGTCGGCGATCAGGCGCAGGCGCTGGTCGCCCTCGGCGTGCGCGCGCTCCAGCTCACGAAAGCGCGTGATGTCCGACAGCGTGATCACGGCGCCGGAGATCACGCCGCTGTCCTCGCGATACGGCGCGATCTGCATCAGGAAGGTGGCTTCCTCGCGGCGCAGCTCCTCGGACAGCGTGCGGCCGCTGCCGACCACGTCGAGCAGCTTGCGGCGCAGGTCGCCGATCTCGACGAAGGACGGCACGGCCAGCAGGCTCTGGCCGAGGTCGTCGTTCATCAGGCCGAACACGCGCACGGCCGGCGGGTTGTAGCGCATCACGCGCAGGTCGGCGTCGACGACGATCAGGCCGAGCGCCACCGACTGCTGGATGTTGACGAGCTGGGTGTTGACCTGCGTCAGCTCCTCGGATTTCGCCTCCAGCTCGTCGTTGACGGTGGTCAGCTCCTCGTTGGTGGCCTGCAGCTCCTCGTTGGTGGTTTCGAGTTCCTCGTTCGAGCTCTGCAGTTCCTCGGTCGAGGCCTGCAGTTCCTCGTTCAGCGACTGCAGCTCCTCGTTCGAGGTCTCGAGTTCCTCGATGACCGCCTGCAGGTGCTCGCGCGTCGCGCCGAGTTCGTTCTCGGCGTCGCGCAGGCGCTCGGTCAGCACCGCGTGGTCGTGATCGCTGCCGGCCGGCGCGGCCCCGGTGCTGACGGCCGCCGGCGGCGGCTCGGTCGCGCGCATCGGCTCGATGCTGAGCAGCATCATGTCCTCGCTGGCCTCGGGCACGGTCAGCCGGCTCAGGCGCATGCGCACGTACTCGGAGCCGAGCGTCGTGTGCACCGGCACCATGTGGCCGCTGACGTGGTCGCTGCCATCGGCGGACTGCAGCCGGTGCTGCAGCGTGCGGAACTCGCCGCGCATCTCCGGCAGCAGCAGCGACAGCAGGCCGAAGTCGGCCGGGCCGTCCGGCAGGCGCAGGAAGCGCCGGGCATCGCCGCAGAAGTGCATCGGCTCCAGCCCGGGGCCGAGCAGGATGCTCGGCGGCGCGTAGCGATCGAGCAGCTCGTCGCGCATCGCCTCCAGCCGCGCCTGGCGCGAGGGCACGCTGCGGTTGCCGGTGCTGGCCGGCTGGCCGATGCCGAGGTTGCCGCTGCCGATCATCAGCGGGCGCGGCGTCAGCACGGACTTGCGCCGGAACAGCTTGTAGCGGCCGTCGACGGTCGAGAACAGCCGGCCGCTCTGCGTGATGTTCTCGGACTTGCCGAGGAACAGGTAGCCCCCCGGCGTCAGCGAGTAGTGGAACTGGTTCAGCAGCCGCTCCTGCAGGTTCGGCTTCAGGTAGATCAGCAGGTTGCGGCAGCTGATCAGGTCCATGCGCAGAAACGGCGGGTCGCGCACCAGATCCTGGCGGGCGAACACGCACAGGTCGCGGATCGTCTTGCTGATCAGGTAGTGCCGGCCTTCCTGGCGGAACCAGCGCTCGCGCAGCTCCGGTTCGAGCCCCTGCACGGCCGGCTCCGGATAGATGCCGCGGCGCGCGAACTCGGTCGCCGAGGGGTCGATGTCGGTCGCGAAGATCTTGACGCTGCCGACGGCGCGGCTGCCGAGGCGCTGCGCGAACAGCATCGCCAGCGAATAGGCTTCCTCGCCGGTCGCGCAGCCCGGCACCCAGACGCGGATCGGCCCCTGGCCGCCGTGCCCGGCGATCAGCGGTTCGAGCGCGCGTTCGAGCGCGCGGAAGGCATCCGGATCGCGGAAGAACTCGGTCACCGAGATCAGGAAGCTGCGCTGCAGCACGCCGAGTTCCTCGGGGCGCTGGTCGACGTAATCGAGATAGGCGCTCAGGGATTCGAGACGCAGCGCCGCGAGCCGCCGGCCGATCTGGCGCCCGAGCGTCGCTTCCTTGTAATCGGTGAAGTCGGTCTGCGTGGCGCGCAGCACGCGTTCGAGCAGGCCGCGCAGCGCGCCGTTTTCCTCGCCCTCGGCCCCGCTGCCTTCCTCGGCCGATTGCAGCGCCACCGCTCCGGCCGGCGCGTCGACCAGCTCGGGCAGGCGCCGGGCGATCAGCTCGGGCGGCAGCGCCAGATCGACGGCATCGGCGCGCTGGGCGGCGCGCGGCATCGCGTCGTACTTGGCGCTGCCCGGCTCCTGCACGATCGTGAAGCCGCCGCGCGCCTTGATCGCGCGGCAGCCGTGCGCGCCGTCGGAGCCGGTGCCGGAGAGGATCACGCCGATCGCGCGCTCGGCGTATTCGGTCGCGAGCGAGTTCAGCAGCGCATCGACCGAGGGCCGCGGGCCGATGTCGGCGCCGGGGCGGCGCAGCACGATGCGGCCGCTCGAAACCAGGATGTCGCGATCCGGCGGTGTCACGTAGACCGTGTCCGGACGCAGCCAGGCACCGCCGGTCGCCTCGACCACGAGCACCTGCGCATCGCGCGCCAGCAGGTCGACCAGCAGGCTGCGGTGCTGCGTCGACATGTGCTGCGCGATCAGGTAGCTCAGCCGGCCGTTCGGCACGAGGTTGGCGATCAGCGGGCGCAGGGCTTCGAGACCGCCGGCCGAGGCCCCGATGCCGACCACGTACAGATCGCCCGGCGGCTCGCGCCCGGCCGCGGGGGTCGCGGCCTCGGTTGCGGTCTCGGTCGCGGCCTCGGCCGGACTGCACGGAAGAATCTCCTGCAGGAACGGAGCAGCGGCCCCGGGCAGCGGCGGCCCGTCCGCCGGCGCTTCGGCCGGTGCCGGAATGTCCGCTTCGGGGGAGGCGCGCGAGGCGACGCCGGAGCCTGGCTCCGGCACGCCGGCGCGTGGGCGGTTACGACGAGTCATGGGGAGGCTCTTCCTGACGGTCCGTGTCGTGCGTTGAAGGAACGAAGCGGGCGAAACCGGCTTCCGCAGCGGAGAAATCGTAGCGCTCGAGCGCGGCGACGGCCGCCGCCCAGTCCCGGCGCCGGGCGGCCGACCATCCGACAGACTGCGCCTCGCCGAGCCGGCGCGCCAGCGCCAGCGCTTCGAGATCGGTGGCCGCGCAGAGCGCCTTCAGGCGTGCGAGTCCGTGGACGAAATCGATGCCGGCCGCCGCCGGCGGCAGCTCGGCGGGGGTGTAGCCGGCCTCGCGCAGTTCTCCCAGCACCCGCGCATATTCATCGGCGAGCCGGATGGTCTCGACGACCGGCAGCGGTTCGTGGCCCTCGGCATCGGCGCGCAGCCGCTTTTCGAGGGCGGCGGCGGCCTCGGCGAGCGCGTGTGCGCACAGCGCGCCGCCGACGCCCTTGAGCTGATGCGCACGGCGCTGCAGCTCGGCGCGCCGGTTGTCGACGATCAGGCGCAGCAGCTCGTTCTCGCCGTCGCCGGCGCGGGCCAGCAGTTCGCAGAGCGCGGCCCGCGCGCCGTCGCCGAGGCGCTCGTGCAGCCGCGCGCCGTCGATGCTGCGCAGCCCGAGCAGCACTGCGTCCGGCACCACGGGCGACACGGGCGGGCCGTCCGGGGCCGCCGCCGCTACGACCGGCCGGCCGGGGGGCGGCAGCGCGTGGTGCAGCACCGCCTCGGTCAGCTTCGAAGGCTCGATCGGCTTGGACAGATGCGCGTTCATGCCGGCCGCGAGGCAGCGCTCGATCTCGTCGGCAAAGGCATGCGCGGTCAGCGCCACGACCGGCAGCCCGCACCAGCGCGCATCGGCGCGCAGCCGCCGCGTCGCCTCGATGCCGTCCATGCCCTGCATCTGCACGTCCATCAGGATCAGCTGCGGACCCTCCCCGCTCGCACGCTGCGCGAGCCAGTCGAGCAGCTCGCCACCCTGGTCGTGGACCGAGACCTCGGCCCCGGCCCGCTCCAGATACTGCGTGACCACGAGCTGGTTGACCGGGTTGTCCTCGACCACCGCCACCCGGTAGCCGGCGAGCGGCAGCTGCGGCGAGACGGCGCTCAGCGTGGTCTGGTCGAACAGCAGCGCCAGCGGCGGATGCGCGAGCACGCGCGCGACCTGCCGGCGCAGCGACGGCGCCGGTTCGGAGGGCTCGCCGCGGGC
>NZ_DAOLKE010000226.1:0-5851 GCF_035331805.1 Plasticicumulans sp.
GCTCATGCGCCGGCACCCGCGTCGAGCTGGAACGGATACACGGCGCCGAGCAGGGCGGCGCTGCTCATGCGCCGGCACCCGCGTCGAGCTGGAACGGATACACGGCGCCGAGCCCGAGCAGGCGCGTCAGCTCGTCGAGTGCGCGGCGGTTGTCGTCGAGCAGCGCCGGATCGGCGAGATCGGCCTCGTGCAGGCGGTCGCGGTAGTGCTGCTGCACCCACGCGCAGAGTCGTGCGTACAGCGCGTCGTCGAGGAAGATGCCGGGCGCGCAGGCCGCGCGCTCGGCCTCGTTCAGCACCACGCGCAGGCGCAGGCAGGCCGGGCCGCCGCCGTTGCGCATGCTCTCGTGCAGGTCGAGGTGCTCGCGGGTCGCAATCGGGTTGGCCGGATCGGCGAGGATCGCATCGAGCGCGGCGCTGACCTGCGGGCTCTCGGCGCATTCGGACGGCAGCAGCAGGTGCATGCGGCCATCGGGCAGCGTCAGCAGCTGCGAGTTGAACAGATACGTGCGCACGGCCTCGGCGAGCGGCACCGCGTCGCGGGCGATCTCGACCGGCACGAGCGCCGGCAGCCGTGCCCGGAGCGCGGCCAGCGTGCCGGCGCGATCGAGGAAGGCGTCCTCGTGCACCAGCAGCACCGGTTCGTTGCCGACGCCGATCACGTCGTGGTGGAACACGCCGGCGTCGATGACCGCCGGGTTCTGCTGCACGAACAGCGTCTGCGCCGGATCGAGGCCGTGCAGGCGCGCGACCGCCTGGCTGGCCTCCAGCGTCTGGCGGGCCGGATAGCGCTGCGGGGCCGGACCGCCGCCGAGGGCGCTGCGCCCGTACACGAACAGATGCAGGCCGGCGGCGGCGTGCGCTGGCGCGAGCCGGGTGTGGTTGGCGGCTCCCTCGTCCCCGAACCACGGATGCGCCGGCAGCGCGTCATGCACGAGGAAGCGCGCCGGATCGCGGAAGATCGCGCGCAGCACGCGCGTCGTGGTCGCGGCCTCCAGCGCGCGGTGGAAGCGGTCGATGAGGTTGGCCGGCGTCAGGTGCACACGGCCATCGGCGGTGTCGGTCGAGGGCGCGACGGTCGCGGCGTTGGCCGTCCACATCGCCGCGGCCGAGCTGCTGGCGGCGAGCAGCCGTGGTGCCTCGCGCGCGACCGCGGCCAGCACCTGCGCATCGCTGCCGCGCCAGCCGAGGCGGCGCAGCAGCGCCAGATCCGGCCGCTCCTGCGGCGGCAGCACCGCCTGCACGAGGCCGAGCTGCGTGAGCCGGCGCATCTTCGCGAGTCCCTGCAGCGCCGCGGCGCGCGGGTTCGACCGGCTAGCGGCGTTGGCCGCCGAGGCGACGTTGCCCCAGGACAGGCCGGCGTAGTGGTGGGTGGGGCCGACGAGACCGTCGAAGTTGACTTCGCACACGGACATGGCGGACCTCGGCAGGCGCGGCGGCAACCGCGCAAGTCTGGCTGGCCGGCGGGCGCTGGCAAGAGCGGGCGCCGCACTACAGGGCTTCGCCCTCGCAGCCGAGCAGCCGCACCCCGAGCCGCTGCGCCAGGCCGCGGGCACCGGCGGCCATGACCTGATGGTGATTCCATGCGTAGACCGGACCGAGCAGCGGCGCGAGCCGCCCGAGCAGCGGATGGCGCAGATCGACCGCCCAGCGGTACTCGACCCCGGTCACGCCGCCGTGGTCCGCGAGCGTCCAGACGCCGCGGCCGTCGAGCTGGCCGCAGGCGCGGCCTTCGAGCCGCTGCGGCGGCTCCACCCGCGTGACCTGCAGCGTGAACTGCAGCCGGTAGGGCAGGCGGGCGCGCCAGAGGTAGCGGTACACGGCGCCGGTGCCATCAGCGGCACCGGCCGCGAGTGGCTCGACTGCGCAGAGGTTCGGCCACCACTGCGGCCAGGCCGGCACGTCGGTCAGCACCGCCCAGACCGCTTCGACCGGAGCCGCGAGCCGCCAGCGCGAACGCAGCCGGAAGGCCCGGGCCCGGTCCGCGGCATCGTCTTCAGGCGGGCCTGCGTACATCGCCGCTGCGGTCTCCGGTCTCCCGGTCGTGCCGGGCTTTCAGTATCGTGCCGCGCCGCGGGCGTCCGCAGCCGTTTCGCCGCGCGGGCACCGGGCATCGCCCGGCCCCGTGGGCCAGCCGGGCGCGTTGCCCGTTCCGAACACCGTAGTCCCCGGGAGTCACCGCGATGGTTGCCGTCACCGCCGTCACCTTGCGCCGCACTCTGCGCGCGCTGCTCTGCTGCCTCGTGCTCGCGCCGGTCGCGCCGCTGCGTGCCGACGGCGGTGCGAACCTCTATGCGGCGCTGGAGCGGCTGCCGGCGACGCCGGTCGAGGTGCGGGGCGCGACGCTGCGCGTGGCCTTCGCCGATGACGGCTTCGACCTGCCCCGGGCCCGGCTGCTCGACTGGGTGCGCCGCGGGGCCGAGGCGGTCGCGGTCTATTACGACGGCTTTCCGGTGCGCGACTACCGGCTGCTGATCGAGCCGGTCGACGGGCGCCGGGTCGCCGGTGGCACGACCTGGGCCTGGCGCGGGCCGGCGAGCCGTGTCTCGGTCGGGCGCATGGCCGACGAGGCCGTGCTCGCGCACGACTGGGTGCTGGTGCACGAGATGGTGCACACGGCACTGCCGCTGCTCGACCGGCGCCATCACTGGCTGGAGGAAGGCATCGCCAGCTACGTCGAGCCGCTGGCGCGCGCGCAGGCCGGGCAGCTCAGCGAGGCGCAGGTCTGGGCGCAGTTCGTCGGCGGCATGCCGCTCGGGCTGCCGCAGGACGGCGACGAGGGGCTGGATCGCACGCACACCTGGGCGCGCACCTACTGGGGCGGGGCGCTGTTCTGCCTGCTCGCCGACGTGGCGATCCGCGAGGAATCGGGCGGCCGCGCCGGGCTGCGCGAGGCGCTGCGGGCGATCGCGAAGGACAGCCGGGGCATGGCCGACGAATGGCCGATCGAGCGGGTGCTCGCGGCCGGCGATGCCGCGACCGGCACCGGCGTGCTCACGCGCCTGTACGCCACACACGCGAGCGCGGCGGTCAGCCCCGACCTGCCGGCGCTCTGGCGCGCGCTCGGCGTCGTGGCGCAGGAGAACGCCGAGCCGCGCTTCGACGACTCGGCGCCGCTTGCGGCCATCCGGCGCAGCCTGACCGCGTCGGCACCGGCCGGGGTGCTCAGTCGACCTTGATGCTGACGTGCATGATGCCGGGGTCGTCGGCGCTCGGCTTGACCGCGAAGCCGAGCGCACGGCAGAGCTTCAGCATGCCCTCGTTCTCCCACAGCACCTCGCCGTAGATCTCCTGGATGCCGCGCCGGCGTGCGTAGTCGATGATCCGGCGCATCAGCATCGGGCCGAGGCCGAGGCCGGTCATGCCGTGATCGACGAGGATCGCGTATTCGGCGCGGTCCATGTCCGGATCACAGGTGATGCGCACGACGCCGTAGATCTCGGCGCGGCCCGGCACGTCGCGCGCGGCGACGATCAGCGCCATCTCGCGGTAGTAGTCGAGCTGGGTCAGGCGCGCGGCCATCGCGTGCGACAGCTCGCGGATCGGCTGGAAGAAGCGCAGGCGCAGTTCATCGGGCGGCATGCGCCTGACCAGCTCCTGCAGCGCCGGCTCGTCCTCGGGCACGATCGGGCGCAGGCGCAGGCCGCGGCCGTCGGGCAGCGTGAAGTCCTGCTCCAGCTCGCTCGGATAGGGGCGGATCGCCAGCCGGTCGCGCGGGCGCTTGCCGGTGAAGGCGCGCACCTGGATGGTCGCATCGAGCGCGATGATGCCCTTGCCGGAGACGCGCAGCGGATTGATGTCGAGCTCCCAGAGCTCGCCGAGATCGATCGCCATCTGCGAGATCTTGATCAGCGCCAGCGCCAGCGCATCCAGGTCGGCGGCGCGGGCGAGGCCCGATTTCAGGCGCTGGCTGATGCGCGTGCGGCCGATCATCTCCTGCGCGAGCGCCATGTTCAGCGGCGGCAGCGCCCAGGCCTTGTCGTCGATGACGTCGGCCTCGGTGCCGCCGTGCGCGAAGCGGATCAGCGGCCCGAAGGTGTCGCCGGTGCGCATGCCGATGGCGAGTTCATAGGCGCCGCCACGACGCAGCATCGGCTGCACGACGAAGCCTTCGATGCGGGCCTCCGGCACGTGCGTGCGCACGCGCGCGATCATCGCCTCGGCTTCGCTGCGCACGGCCTCGGCCGAATCGAGCCACAGTGCCAGCGCGCCGACCTCGGTCTTGCTGGCGATGTCGGGCGACAGCAGCTTCAGCACGACGACGTGGCCGAACTCCGGATAGATCGCCGCGGCTTCCTCGGGCGTGCGCGCGACGCGCGTCGGCACGGTCGGGATGCCGTAGGCATCGAGCACCTGCATCGACTCGTAGGCATCGAGGCGCATGCGCCCGGCGGCGAGGGCCTGCTGCAGCAGCGCGCGCGCGCGTTCGGCGTCGGGCTTGAAGGCCTCGGGGATCGACGGCGGCGTCTCCATCAGCAGTTCGAGGTTGTGGCGGTGCTGGGCGATGCGCGTGAAGGCGCTGACCGCGTCGCCGGGGTTGTCGTAGGTCGCGACGTGCGCCTGCTTGAACACCGCGCGTGCGGGCTCGGCCGAAGCCGCACCGAGCCAGCTGGTGATCACCAGCCGCCGGCTCTTCGCGGCGCGATCGGCGACGGCCTTCGCGCTCGCCAGATCGAGCTCCGGCGACAGCGGCGAGTGCAGCACCAGGATGCAGTCGACGCCCGGGGCTTCGAGCAGCGCATCGAGCACGGCGATGTAGCGCTCGGGGTTGGCCGCATCGCCGAGATCGAGCGGGTTCTCGATGCGCGTGCCGCGCGGCACGACCTTGCCGAGCGCGGTGGCGGTGTCCTCGTTGAAGACCGCGAGCTGGCCGCCGGCGGCCTCCAGGGTTTCGGTCGCGAGCAGGCTGATCGCGCGGCTGTTGCCGATCACCGCGAGGCGGTTGTTGTAGACCGGCTTGGCGGTGCCGAGCGCCTCGACCGAGTTGAACAGCTGCTCGATCGTGCGCACGCGCAGGATGCCGGCGCGCCGGAACGCCGAGTCGTAGACGGCGTCCTCGTTCGGATTGGCGCGGTAGCGCCCGGGGCGCAGCACGATGGTCGGCTTGATGCGCGCCGCGGCGCGGGCGGCCGACATGAACTTGCGCGCGTCGTTGATGCTTTCCAGATACAGCAGGATCGCCTTGACGTTGCCGTCGCGCGCCAGGTAATCGAGCATGTCGCCGAAATCGACGTCGATCTTCGCGCCGAGCGACAGCACGTGCGAGAAACCGATGTTGTGGCCGTGCGCCCAGTCGAGCACCGAGCGCGTGATCGCGCAGGACTGCGAGATCAGCGCCAGGCTGCCGGGCAGGATCGGCGTGTGGCCGCGCGTGACGTTGAGGCCGCCGCGGGTCGCGGCCAGCCCGAAGGAGTCCGGACCGGCGATGCGCAGCACGTGCGGCTTGGCCGCATCGAGCAGCGCCTGGCGGATCGCCGTGCCGCCGTCGTCCCAGCTCTTCAGCATCTCCTCGTTCAGCAGCAGCACGGCGCGCGTGCCGAGTTCGCCGAGCGTGCGGATCTGCTCGGGCGCGCCGGCCATCGGCGTCGTGATCACGGCGAGATCCGGCGCGAGCGGCAGGCTGGCCAGATCGCGGTAGCAGAGGATGCCGCGCAGCGCCTTGCGGTCCGGGTTCACCGGCATGATCGGCCCGTTGAAACCCTGGCGGATCAGGTTCTGCACGAGCTGCGCATCGGGCGCATCGTCCTTGCTGCCGCGACCGATCACGGCGACGGAACGGGGCTTGAATACGGCGTCGAGGTTGCGGATCGTCATCGCGGGATTCCGGAGCGGCAGGAAACGGACAGGGAGCG
>NZ_DAOLKE010000227.1:0-5844 GCF_035331805.1 Plasticicumulans sp.
GCTGGTGGCGGTGGTCGCGCTCAGCGTCGCGCTCGGCACGACGATGCCGCCGCGGGCCGGGGCCGGAGCCGTGGCTCCGCCACCGGCAGCCCTCGTCGAGCGGCACTGGCCGAGCGCCTACGGACCCCGGCTCGGGCTGAACGTCGCGATGCAGGCCGGCCGGCCGGCGGCGACGCTGAGCGTCACCGGCCCCGACGATCAGCCGTTCACGATCCGCGAGGCCGTGCTGGTGCTCGAACGGCCCGAAGCCGGCATCGAGCCGCTGCGCCGGCGGCTGGACGAGCGGGCGCCGGGCCGGTACGGCAACGACGACCTGCTGCTGCCGCTCGCCGGCCCCTGGCAGGGTTACGTCGAAATCTGGATCGACGACTTCTCGCTCGAACGCCAGCCGCTCGCCTTCACGCTGCCGTGAGCATGGCACTGCGCGTTGCCCGCATTCCGGCCATGCCGTATTGCGGCTTGCCGGCGCCCGGACCGAGGTCCGACGATGCGCCCGATCCCGCCCGCCGCGAGCCGCCGCCATGACGCAGCCGACCGATGCCCCTGCCTTGCCGACGCTGGACTGGTACTTCGATTACCTGTCGCCGTTCGCGTACTTCCAGCTCGAACGCTTCACGGCCGAACCGCCGCCGGGCGTGGTCCTGAGGCCGCAGCCGGTGCTGCTCGGCGCCTTGCTCGGGGCCTGCGGCGCGCGCGGCCCGGCCGAGATTCCGCTGATGCGCACGCTGACCTACCGCCACTGCCTGTGGCAGGCGCGTCGCGCCGGCCTGCCGTACCGGATGCCGCCGGCCCATCCCTTCAATCCGCTGCCGGCGCTGCGGCTGACGGTCGCGCTCGGTGCCGGCCCCGACACCGTGCGCACGGTGTTCCGGCATCTGTGGGCCGAGGGCCGGACGCTGGAGGGCGAGGACTGGCAGGCGCTGTGTGCGCGGCTCGGGCTGTCGGTGGCCGAGGCCGGGGCGCTGGCCGCGAGTCCGGCCGCGAAGGACGGCCTGCGCGAGCGCACCGAAGCGGCGATCGCGCGCGGCGTGTTCGGCGTGCCGTGCTCGATCGTCCACGGCGAACTGTTCTGGGGCAACGACACCACCGGCATGCTGCTCGACTTCCTGGCCGATCCGGCGCTGTTCCGTGATGCGGAGATGCAGCGCGTCAGCACGCTGCCGGCCGCCATCCAGCGCAGGGCCTGAGCATGGCGCGCATCGCACACGCCGAATTCGAGGAACTCTGCCGCGAGCACGTCCCCTTCGTCGGCTCGCTCGGCATCCGCGTCGAAACCCTGGACGCCGGCCGCTGCGTGCTGCGCGTGCCGTTTCGCGACGACTTCCTGCGCCCCGGCGGCACCGTGTCCGGTCCGATCCAGATGGCGCTTGCCGACATCGTCATGTACGGCGTCGTGCTGTCGCTGCTCGGACGCGTCGATCTGGCGGTGACCACCAACCTGACCTGCAACTTCCTGCGCCGCCCGAAGCCGGTCGACCTGATCGGCGATGGCCGCATCCTGAAGCTCGGCAAGCGCCTGGCGGTCGGCGAGGTGCTGCTGTATTCCGACGGCGAGACGGAACCGGTCGCACACGTGACCTGCACGTATTCGATTCCGCCGGGGGCCGGACAGCCCATCGCGAATTAGCCCGCAAGCGCTGTCGCGTGCTCTTCAGGCTGCCCGATGCGCGCGAATGCCGGCGCGCGCAGGAATATCTCCGGCGCGGCCGGCGGGACGACGAAAGGCCGTACGCCGGGCATGCCGGACATCATGCATATAATGCAGAAACCCTGCGCTCCGGGCCGTCGATGACGGTGGATCGCAGGGTTCC
The DNA here is from genome assembly GCF_035331805.1 of Plasticicumulans sp. Taxonomy (NCBI): domain Bacteria; kingdom Pseudomonadati; phylum Pseudomonadota; class Gammaproteobacteria; family Candidatus Competibacteraceae; genus Plasticicumulans; species Plasticicumulans sp. The sequence goes on from NZ_DAOLKE010000227.1 coordinate 1,812, forward strand.
GGCAGGAATCCTGAGTCGTTAAAAACTGCAGGATCAAATAGTTGGAGGCTAGGGTCGGAATCGAACCGGCGTCCACGGCTTTGCAGGCCGCTGCATGACCACTCTGCCACCTAGCCTTCGGCAATCAGGTAAGGGCTGCATTGCCATTACCGACTGATCCGAAAATCAAAAGGCCCCGAAGGAATCGAGGCCTCTGATCGAGAACTGGAGCGGGAAACGAGACTCGAACTCGCGACCCTAACCTTGGCAAGGTTATGCTCTACCAACTGAGCTATTCCCGCTCGACGTGGGGGCGCATTATAGGCCGCGAATCCGGATCGTCAAGCGCCGGATTCATTTATTCAGCACGCGCCAGGCGGCGGCCAGATACACCAGCATCGACCACAGCGTCAGCACCGCCGCGATCACCAGCGCAACGATGCCGAGCGTGCGCGTCGGCAGCCCCCACAGCGGTTCGTGGTACAGCAGCAGCAGCAGTGCCAGCATCTGCAGCGCCGTCTTGACCTTGCCGACCGCCGACACCGCCACCGTCGCGCGGCTGCCGATCTGCGCCATCCACTCGCGCAGCGCCGAGATCGCGATCTCGCGGCCGATGATGACCACGGCCGGCACGCCGATCCACGGCGTCGGATCGGCCTCGACCAGCAGCACCAGCGCCGCGGCCACCATCAGCTTGTCGGCGACCGGATCGAGGAAGGCGCCGAAGTCCGAAGTCTGGCCGAGGCGGCGCGCAAGCCAGCCGTCGAGCCAGTCGGTGATGGCGGCGGCGGCAAACAGCGCCGTGCAGATCACGTTCGCCGATTCGACCGGCAGGAAGAAGGCGGCGACGAACACCGGGACCATCGCGATGCGGGCGAGGGTCAGCCAGGTCGGCAGGGTCAGGTGCATGGGGATCCTGGGATTCAGCCGTCCGGGTGGAAGGCGTCGTAGATGCGCTGGGCGAGCGCCTTGCTGATGCCGGCGACGCCGGCGATGTCCTCGACGCCGGCACGGGCGAGCTGCTGCAGACCGCCGAACTGCTTGAGCAGCAGCTGACGCCGGCGCGGACCGATGCCGGGGATCGCTTCGAGGGTCGAGGTCCGGCGCGCCTGCGCCCGGCGCTGCCGGTGGCCGGTGATCGCGAAGCGATGCGCTTCGTCGCGGATCTGCTGCACGAGGTGCAGCGCGGCGGATTCGGCCGGCAGTGTAAGAGGGCGGTCCTGACCGGACAAGTGAAGCACCTCCAGCCCCGGCCGGCGGTCCGGACCCTTGGCGATGCCGATGAGGTGCACGCCGTCGATGCCGAGTTCGGCCAGCACCTGCTCGGCCTGCGCGAGCTGGCCGCGGCCGCCGTCGATGAACAGGAGATCGGGCAGCGGCGCATCCTCGTCGCGCAGGCGCGTGTAGCGGCGGGTCAGCGCCTGATGCATCGCCGCGTAGTCGTCGCCGGGCGTGATGCCCTCGATGTTGTAGCGCCGGTAGTCGGACTTGCGCGGGCCTTCGCCATCGAACACCACGCAGGAGGCGACGGTCGCCTCGCCCTGGGTGTGGCTGATGTCGAAGCACTCCATGCGCTCGATCGCGGCATCGAGGCCGAGCGCATCCTGCAGCGCCTCGAAGCGCCGGCGCACGCCGGCGCGGCTGGCGATGTCGGCGGCGAGCGCGAGGGCCGCGTTGCGGTTTGCCATCTCCAGCCAGCGCGCGCGCTCGCCGCGCACGCGCATCGACAGCTGCACCTTGCGCCCGGCACGCTCGCCGAGCGCCTCGGCGACGACGGCGGCCTCGTCCGGTTCGTGCGACAGCAGGATCTCGGCCGGCGGCGGATGGTTCAGGTAGTACTGCACGAGGAAGGCCGACAGCACCTGTCCCGGCGTCTGTTCCTCGGGCATGCGCGGGTAGAACGGCTTGTTGCCGAGGCTGCGGCCCTCGCGGAAGAAGAACACCTGCACGCAGGCCGCGCCGCCCTCGATCGCGACCGCGACCACGTCGAGATCGCCGCCTTCGGCCGCCGACACGTACTGGCGCTCCTGCACCTGACGCAGCATCGCGATGCGATCGCGAAGCTGCGCGGCTTCCTCGTAGCGCCAGTGCCCGGCCGCGACCTCCATGCGCGCGACCAGCGCATCGATCAGTTCGCCGCTGCGGCCTTCGAGGAAGGCCACCACGTCGGCGACATCGGCGGCGTATTCGGCGCGGCCGATCATTTCGGTGCACGGGCCGGAGCAGCGCCGGATCTGGTACTGCAGGCACGGGCGGCTGCGGTGCGCGAAGAAGCCGTCCTCGCACTGGCGCAGCCGGAACACACGCTGCAGCAGCGTCAGCGTCTCGCGCACCGCGGTCGCCGACGGATACGGCCCGAAGTAGCGCCCGGCCGCGCGCCGCGGACCGCGGTGGATCAGCAGCCGCGGATACGGGTGTGCGGTGAGCAGCAGGTACGGATAGCTCTTGTCGTCGCGCAGCAGGATGTTGTAGCGCGGCCGGAAGCGCTGGATCAGCGTGTGTTCGAGCAGCAGCGCCTCGGCTTCCGTGTGCGTGACCGTGACCTCGACGCCGGCGATCTGCGCGACCAGCGCGCGGGTCTTGGCCGAGTCGACGGTCTTGCGGAAGTAGCTCGCCACGCGGCGCTTCAGGTTGCGCGCCTTGCCGACGTACAGCACCTGACCCTCGACATCGAGCATGCGGTAGACGCCGGGCAGCGGGGTCAGCGTGCGCAGGAAGGCGCGGGCATCGAACGGAGCGGGGGCGGAGGGCTGGGTCACGGCGTCAGGGCTTTTTACACGGAATTATGGCAAATCGTGACAAATGTCTCATAACTACAGGCACAACAAATGCTTAACATGATTGGCCTGTGATGTGCATGTAGGTGCTGGTCAGCCAGACAAGACAGGTTGGTCGGGTAGTCGCAGCCCGCCGGCCAGTGCCGCGGCGCAGAAGCCGGTCGGTCGAACAAGGATTCACACGGAAGCGACGATGTTTTGAGGGGATGCGTTCCCTCACCATGATGGTACCCGTCCCTTTCTGCCCCGCCGCCCACGTTCTGCACGAACTTCGCGGAGGGGTTTCATCATGATTTTCAAAGACCTGCGGTCCAGCGGGCCCTTGCTTGCGGGGGCGTTCGCGGTACTGCTCGGCCTGAGTGCGCCGGCTGCGGATGCGTCGGTCAGCTATTCGTTCACGACCACGACCGGCAATGCCGCGGCTCAGTCCTACCTCGCGCCCGGGGGGACGCCGGTGACCTTGTCGGCCTGGTCAAACGGTGGTACCAGCGGCACGATGGTACAGGGCAGCCTGTCCTTCTGGGGAAGTTCCGGTGTCGGTGTCAACAATGGCTTTGGCAGCAGCACCGATCCGAGTGAAGGCGTCAGCCCCGAGCACGCGATCGACAACAATGGTCTGACGGACGGTGTGCTGCTCAACTTCGGTGTCGGCAACCTGTTCACGATGAACAGTTTTTCGATCGGCTGGTTCGATAGCGATGCCGACATCGTGGTTCTGGCCTACACCGGTGCCGGGACGCCTGCGCTGGGCAGTTCGACCCTGAGCGGCCTGCTGAGCAGCGGCTGGAGCGGCAAGAAATACAGCGATGTCAATAGCCTCGGCACCAATGTGGCTGTCAACACGGCGTTGTCGCTCAGTTCCCAGTACTGGCTGGTGCTGGCCTACAACTCTGCTTTCGCTGGTCTGAGTTCTGGGCTGGGATCCTCGTACGGGGCCGGAAATGACGCCTTCAAATTCAATGGGGTCACCGGTAATCTGACCAGCACATCCAGCAACATCAGCGTACCGCTGCCGGCGACAACCGCGCTGCTCGGGGTTGGCGCGCTGGCCTTCTGGCGGCGACGTTATCAAAGGCAGAACAGCTGATACGGATCCAGCGGCCCGCAAGCGATATCGGCTGGCGTTTGGGTACGGCACGAAGAAGGCTGGATTGCAGTCGATGTTTGCCAGACACCGCCCTTCGGGGCGGTTTTTTTTATGGGGCCCGGTTCCGGAGTTCAAGAACGGTGCATTCGCAAAATGCAAATCCTGACGGGGAATTTGCAGAATGCACGTC
>NZ_DAOLKE010000228.1:0-970 GCF_035331805.1 Plasticicumulans sp.
CAGCGCGTCGAAGCGCGAGGCCGGCGGCTGCGGGGCCCCGCTCGCCGGCGGGCGCCGCACTGCCACAAGCAGCGCCAGCGTCAGCAGGGCCAGCGCCACCGCGACGTAGGTGATGCGTGTGAAGGTCACGAACAGCGTGTACAGCCCGAGGCACAGCGCGAGGCCGGCAACGGTGCGCCAGCCTGCAGGCTCGCCGCGGCGCAGCAATGCCGCGGCCGTGACCGGCAGCGCCAGTGCCACGTAGCCGTCGATCGCGGCCCCGCCGGTGTGCATCTCGGCGAACAGCGCGGTGATGCGGTACTGGCTGGTGAAATCGAGCAGCGCCGGCAGCAGGCCGTAGATCAGGCTGGTGCGATCGTGCACGGCCAGCAGCACGCCGAGCACGCCGCGCTCCCACAGCACCGCGACGCCGACCGCGATCAGGCCGAGCGCCGTGCCGCGCGACCAGGCCGCCCATGCCGCCTCGGGGTCGTGCTGCAGCGTGTGCCGGATCAGCGGCGCGAGCACGAGTGCGGCCAGCAGGCCGCGCGCGACGCGCAGCGCGTTCCACGGCGTCAGATAGCCGTTCCAGGCATTGGCATCCGGTGGCCAGGCCGCACCGGCGAGTCCGTGCCCGAGTGCGATGCCCTGCGCGATCAGCAGCAGCAGCAGCGCCCAGCCGCCCCGCACCGGCCGCGGGTCTGCACCGCTGCCGCCGAGCAGCGCGCCGGCGGCGCAGGCGAGCAGCAGCAGGTCGTATTCCTCGACCAGCAGCCGGCCGCTCCACGGCGCCAGCCCCGTGACCGGCAGCAGCGCCGGCAGCAGCGCCAGTGCCAGCAGCGGTCGCCAGGCGCAGAGCAGGCCGCAGGCGAGCGCGAGCAGCGCCAGCGGCCCCTTGAGCACGGGATACGCGGCAAGACCGAGGGCGGTGACGGCCGCCAGCGCCAGCCCGGCCAGCGCCGGCAGCGGCCGGGGCAGTGCGCGGGGGGGG
>NZ_DAOLKE010000228.1:980-5834 GCF_035331805.1 Plasticicumulans sp.
CCTGGACCGTCAGCCACTGCATGCGGCTCAGGGCCGGCAGCGGGCGCGGCAGCGTGCGGGCGCTGCCGGACAGCGGGGCCGTGGCGGGCAGGACTCGGGACATCGGGCGGGCTTCCGTTACCGCAGCGGCTTCAGCGCATTCAAGGGCCGGTTCCCGTCAGACCAGCACTTCGGCACAGGCCGGATGCGACAGGAAGCCGGCCGGGCTGGCGCTGCGCCCGTAGGCGCCGGACTGGAACACGACGACCAGATCGCCGGGTTCGGCCGCTGCCAGCGCCATGCGCTCGCCGAGCAGATCGAGCGGCGTGCACAGCGGACCGACGACGCTCGCGATCTCGGTGGCGGGGCTGTCCATGCGCGTGCCGATCGCGACCGGGTAGTTCTTGCGGATCACCTGCCCGAAGTTGCCGCTGGCGGCGAGGTGGTGGTGCAGGCCGCCGTCGGTGACCAAGTACACCTGACCGCGCGAGACCTTGCGATCCAGCACCTCGCAGACGTAGATGCCGGCCTCGCCGACCAGATAGCGGCCGAGCTCGATGACCGGCCGTGCCTGCGGCTGGCGTGCCGCGAGCTGCGGCAGCAGGGTTTCGAGGTTGTCGGCGATCGGCGCCAGGTCGAGCCGGGTCTCGCCGGGGAAGTAGGGAATGCCGAAGCCGCCGCCGATGTTGAACAGCTCCACCGGCGCCGGTGCCGCATCGGCCAGCCGCAGGCCGAGCGCGAAGGTCTGGCGGTGCGCATCGACGATGGTCTCGGCGCGCAGGCTCTGCGAGCCCCAGAACAGGTGAAAGCCGCGGAAGCGCAGGTCGAGCGAGCCGATGCGCGCGAGCAGCTCCGGCACCAGTTCGGCATCGACGCCGAAGGGCTTGGCGCCGCCGCCCATCTTCATGCCGGCGGCCTTCAGCTCGAAGTCCGGGTTCACGCGCACGGCGACCGACGGGTGCAGGCCGAGCTCGTCGCCGATGCGCGCGACGCGCTCGGTCTCGCCGAAGGATTCGAGGTTGATCGTGATGCCGGCGGCGATCGCGGCGCGCAGCTCGGCATCGCGCTTGCCGGGGCCGGCGAAGCTGATCTCGCGGGCATCGATGCCGGTGTCGAGCGCGACCTGCAGCTCGCCGGCCGAGGCCACGTCGAGGCCATCGACGAGGCCGGCGAGCAGCTGCACGACCGCCGGCATCGGGTTGGCCTTCATCGCGTAGTGCAGCTCGATGCCGGCCGGCAGCGCGGCGCGCAGCTCGGCGACACGCGCGGCGATCAGCACGCGGTCGTAGGCGTAGAACGGCGTGCGGCCGACGCGCGCGGCCAGCACCGGCAGCGGCACGCCGCCGATGCTCAGGCAGCCGTCGACGACCGGGAACTGCGTCATCGGTGCATGCACGGGGCGGGGAGCGTTCATGCGCCGGTCTCCGCGTACAGGGTTTCGAGTTCGCCGGCGAGCTGCTTGCGGTCGATCTTGCCGTTCGGATTGCGCGGCAGCGCGGCGCGGCGCACGAAGCAGAGCGGCACCATGAAGTTCGGCAGCACGCGCTTGCAGTGCGCGAGCAGGGCCTCGTCATCGGCCGGGGCGTCGGCGGCCGGCTGGATCACCGCGACCACGGCCTGACCGAGCGTGCCGTGCGCAACGCCGATCGCCGCGGCTTCGGCGACCAGGCCGGAACCGTACAGGACTTCCTCGACCTCGGTCGGGCTGACCCGGTAGCCGGAGGTCTTGATCATGTCGTCACGCCGGCCGATGAAGTACAGGTAGCCGTCCTCGTCCATGCGCACGGTGTCGCCGGACCACACGGCGAGTTCCGGATTCACCAGCCCGGCCGGCTGGCCCGGCGCCGGCTTGTAGCGCTCGGCGGTCTTGACCGGATCGTTCCAGTAGCCGAGCCCGACCAGCGAGCCGCGGTGCACGAGCTCGCCGGGTTCGCCGGGGGCGCAGGCGCTGCCGTCCTCGCGCACGACCAGGATCTCGGCGTACGGGATCGCCTTGCCGATCGAATCCGGCCGGCGGTCGAGTTCGGCCGGCGGCAGGTAGGTGGAGCGGAAGGCTTCGGTGAGGCCGTACATCAGGAAGGGCGTCGTCTCCGGCAGCTTCGCGCGCAGGGCTTCGAGCGTCGCGCGCGGCATCTTGCCGCCGGAGTTGGTCAGGTAGCGCAGGCTGGCGACGGCTTCCGCCGGCCAGTCGAGCTGCGCGAGCTGCACCCACAGCGGCGGCACGGCGGCCAGCCCGGTGATGCCGTGCTTCGCGACCGCGCGCACGACATCGCGCGGCAGCAGGTAATCCATCAGCGTCACGCGCGCGCCGACGTGGAAGGCGGTGGTCAGCTGCGACAGGCCGTAGTCGAAGCTGAACGGCAGCACCGCGAGCAGGTGGTCATCGGCGCTGTTGCCGAGATACTGCGCGACACTCCAGGCGCCGGTCAGCATGTTGCGGTGGGAAAGACAGACGCCCTTCGGCCGGCCGGTCGAACCGGAGGTGTACAGGATCGACACCAGATCGGTGTCGATGCGCCGGTGCACGGGGCGGCGTTCGCCTTCGGCGAGCAGCGTCTCCCAGGCGAGTGATTCGACGTGCGCGAGCTTCGGCAGGTCCTCGGGGCCGCGGCTGTCGAGCACCACCAGCGTGTGCAGGTCGGCGCAGCCGGCCAGCGTCCCGGCGAGCAGGCGCGCGCGTTCGCGGTCGGTGACGAGGATGCGCACGTTGCAGTCGTTCAGGATGTAGCCGACCTGCTCGGGCTTCAGCAGCGGATTGACCGGCACGAAGGCGCCACCGGCCGCGCAGGCCCCGAAGATCGCCGCGACGGTCTCGAAGCGCTTCGGCAGCCAGATCGCGACGCGCCCGGCCGCTTCGAGGCCGCGTCCGGCGCAGGCCGCCGCGAAGCGTCCGACCGCCTCGGCCAGCGTCGCGTAGTCCTGTTCGGCATCACGCAGGCGCAGCGCGATCGCCGAAGGCGTCCGTTCGGCGCGCGCAAAGATCAGTTCGTGCAGTAATCCGGGCATGCTCGGCGGGCTCCGCGGGCGGACCGTGGGGACGGGGCAGGGCCGGCATTGTCGCAAACCCGGGCCGCTCGGCGGGAGCGGGATCGTAGCGTTGCGTTGCGTTGGGCCGCGCGGTGGGGTCGTGCGTGGGGCGCGGCGGCTCAGGAGTCGTGCGCGTTGCGCGACATCTGCTGGTCGAGCGCCAGCACGAGCTTGTAGAGATCGGGATTGACCGCCGCGAACATTTCTTCGGGGTCGAGCAGGAAGGGCGCGCGCGGGCCGTGATAGTCGATCACGTCGCCGACCTGCTTCGCCGGCAGGCCGAAGCGGCGCAGCAGCCGCGCCAGCCGCGGCTCCATCATCGCGATGCCGTGATGCACGCCGCAGTACATCATCATCGCGATCGACACCAGGAACAGGCTGACCGGCAGGATCGGGAAGTTCTCGCGCCCGTGCTCGGCGGAGTCGATCGCCTTGATCTGTTCCTGGGTGATGCTGAAGGGCTTGCGCTCGTCGGTCAGGCGGCGACGGAAGTGCTGCAGGATCGCGAGCCGCGAGACTTCGCCGATGCTGTGGCGGGGCACGCGCTTCGGATCGAACTGATCACTGCGCAGCGCATGCAGGCAGTAGCGTTCGAACGGCAGCGGGGCGTTGCGATCGGCCGGGTCGGTGCAGACCATGCGCACGGTGCCGGCCGCCAGACCGGTCGCACGGTGGCGAAGCAGGCAATGTATGGAGTGATCGTCGTAGTCGTCGCGTTCCATGCCGTCGGCGAAGTGTTCCTCGGCCTCATAGGCGAATTCGCGGACGTAGACCTCGTAGCGCAGCCGGTAGACTTCCTCGCGCAGCGCCGGCGTGTCGGCGCGCATGACGTAGAAGTATTTGGAAAACGTGTCGGCCAGCGTGCTGCGCGACGAGTCGTTCAGATCGGGATGCTGCAGCAACGGGTCGAGGCCGGATTCCGCAGCGGTGGAATCGGCGGCAACCAGAGGCTGCACGCGGCTCACGGCCGGGTCCGTCGCAGGCTGGGAATGAAAGGAATCGACAGCCATGATGCGGAAGTCGCCAGCAGGGAGAAGGCTGGCGGCAGGAAGCGGACACTGTCCATCCCTTGCATGGTTTTGGCTTCCCGTGAGCTGCGCCAGAATGGCTTGAACGGTACGCTGCGCGTGGTTTCCTTACGTTGGCCGGCATGTTGGCACAGGCCGCGCACCCCGTAAACCGCCAGGAGCCCATGCCGATCCGGCTCCACACGATCCGGATCACGGCAATGTCGGCTCGGAAATTTCACGCACGGCCGCCGGCGATGAGCGCGGTCGGGGAGGCCATGGTGCTGATTCTGTACGGAACTTCGGAATGTCATCTGTGCGAGCAGGCGCAGGAGCAGGTGCTGGCAGCGGCCGGGCGGCCGGCCATCGAGATCGATGTCGCCGAGGACGACGGGCTGTACCAGCGTTATGGCCTGCGCATCCCGGTGCTGCGCCGACAGGACACCGGTGCCGAACTCGACTGGCCGTTCGACACCGGTGCCGTCATCGCACTGCTCGGGGCATGAGCACGATGGCACGGTCATCAGCACGTGTGCGTGACGACCGTGCCCGCCGGGCTTCAGTCCTCGCGATAGCGGCGCGGGGCGCCGTCGTGACGACGTTCGCCTTCGCTGCGCCGGCGGCGGGCCGCATCGTCGCGATGCGCGAACGGGCGGGCCGTGTGCTCGCGCGGAGCACGGGCGGCATCGTCCTCGCGCGGGCGCCAGGGGGCCGCCGGACGGGCCTCACCTTCGCTGCGGCGTTCGCCGGCCGGCCGGTCGCCGCGCGGGGCGCTGCTGCGGTAGCCCTCGATGATCCGGACCCCATGTTGCTGGGTCTCGAAGCGGTGCCGATGCACGCA
>NZ_DAOLKE010000229.1:0-5760 GCF_035331805.1 Plasticicumulans sp.
GGGCGACGGCGAGCGCCTCGCCGTGCAGGCGGCCGCGCGACTCGGCGAGATACGGTGCCATCGCCGCCGGATCATCGAGCCAGCCGGAGGCATCGACGACGGCGCGCAGGCGGGTGAGGGTGTCGAGGTCGGAGTCCATGCTGCCGAGCTTATCGCGCCGCTGCCGGCGATTGCCGGGTGCGTGCGGCTGCGGCATCGTCGCCGGCCAGACCTGGTCACCATCGAGGCGCGTTCGTGTCCCGTCACCCCTGGTTCCTGTGCCGCGCCTGGGCTGCGATCGCCGGCGTCGCCTGTGCCGTGCTGCTGAGCGCGTGCACGACGCCGGTCCACGAAGGCTTCACCGATCCGTCCTTCACCTACCCGCTCGTGCGCAGCGGCGGCCTGCTGGTCGGCGGCGTCGCCTCGTCGATCGATCCGCTGCCGGCGCGCATCGCCGATCGCGAGGCCGAACTGCTGGCCGCGGCGATCCGCAGCGAGCGCCCCGGTCTGCCGGTGCAGACGGCCACGCTGGCCGATCCGCGCTTCGCCGCTGCCGGCCAGGCCGCGCGGCTGCAGGCGCTGGCGCGCGGTCCGCTGCCGCCCGAGACCTATGCGGCGCTGGCGCCGCTGCGCAAGGCCGGGCGCTTCGTGGTCTATGCGCGCCTCGAAAACGATGCGGTGCGTCAGGAGCACGACATCCGCGAGCACGACCTGCCCGATCCGATGCGCGAGGCGCGCGATCGCAAGGGCAAGCGCATCTTGGTGCCGCTGTACGACCGCGCCGAGCTGGTCGAATCGTTCACGACGCGGCGCGTCGTCGACGTGCGCTACACGGTGCTCGACCTCGATGCCCGGCGCGAGGTCTGGAGCGGGCGCATCGAAAAGTCCGCCGAAGCCTCGAACCGCGTCACGCTCGCCGAAGGCGAATCGGGCAGCTTCGGCTACGTCGCGCCCGCCGTGCCGCCGCCGGGCGCCTTCCCGCCGCCGCCGGTGGCCGGCCGGCTGATCGAGGCCGCGCACCGCGGCTTTGCCGAGAACCTGCCGGAGGCACCGTGACGGCGTTCGGGGCCGGCGACTGGCCGTACCGGCTCGGCTGCCCGGTCTGGGCCTCGAAGACCTGGAACGGCGGCTTCTACACGCCGGATGCCGGGCCGGGAGACTGGCTCGCGCAGTACTCGTCGGTGTTCGGCACGGTCGAGGGCAACGCCAGCTTCTACGGCCTGCCGGCGCCGGCGACCGTCGCGCGCTGGGCGCAGGACGCCGCACCGGGCTTCCGCTTCTGCTTCAAGGTGCCGCGCGCGATCACGCACGAGGCAAGGCTCATCGACTGCCGGGCCGCGACCGCGGAATTCCTCGATCGCCTCGCGCCGCTCGCAGCCCGCGACGCGCTCGGGCCGCTGCTGCTGCAACTGCCGCCCGACTACGGCCCCGACGGGCTCGCGCGCCTGCTCGACTGGCTGGATGCGCTGCCGGCCGGGCGGACGTGCGCGGTCGAGATGCGCCATCCGTGCTTCTACGACCGCAGCCCCGCCGAGCGGGCGCTGAACCGCGCGCTGCACGAGCGCGGCATCGACCGCGCGACCATGGACACGCGCGGCCTCTTCAGCGCCACGGACGCGGACCCCGCGACGCGCGAGGCCCGGCGCAAGAAGCCGCAGCTGCCGGCCCGCGCGCTCGCCCTCGGGCCGCGGCCGTTCGTGCGCTACGTCGGGCATCCCGTGCTCGCCCGCAACGGGCACTGGCTCGCGCAGTGGGCCGGGCAGTTCGCGACCTGGATCACGGAAGGCCGCGAGCCGTGGTTCTTCGCGCACATGCCGGATGATCGCGATGCCCCGGCGCTGGCGCGGGCCTTTCATGAGGAGCTGCGCTCGCGGATTGCGTCGCTGCCGGCCTTGCCGCCGTGGCCGGCCGGGCGCCTGCCGCAGCAGTCGGGGCTGTTCGGGGGGAACTGAAAACCGGACATTCCTTGCCCGGGTTTTGCCGGGACGGGCCGCGGGCACGACGCCGTCAGTGCGCGAGCGGCTCCCAGCCGTAGTCACCGCGGTGATAGTCGCGGCTCGTGACCGGCACGAAGTCGGTGCTGCGCTGCGAGCGGTGTTCGTAATGCACGACGCTCAGGTGACCGCCGGCGTAGCGCAGCAGGTTGAAGCCGTTGCCTTCGCTCGCGCGCCGGCGCGTCGAGGTCGCGGTGCCGGCATGCACGAGCAGCGCCCGGCGGCGGCTGGTGGCGAGCGGTTCGGCGAGTTCGTGCGCGGTGTGATGGAAATGCCCGGCCAGGAACACCTCGCCGCCGGCATCGACCAGCCGCCGGTACATGCGCGCGCCGCGTCCGACCGATTCGGCCTCGGGACCGGCCGTGAGCGGTGCCGACAGCGGGTGATGGCTGACGACGATCTTCAGCCGCTCGCGACCGGCGTGACGCAGGCGCTCGACGGCGCGCCCGACCTGCTCGCTGTTCAGCCGTCCGCCGTAGAAGGCCAGCGAGCGCGCGCTGTTGAGGCCGAGCACCAGCAGTTCGGCATCCTCATGCACCGGTTCGAGTTCGACGGCGATGTGCCGGCGGTAGCCGTGGTACGGCCACAGGAAGCGCGCCAGCGCGTGCCAGAGCGGCACGTCATGGTTGCCGGGCACGGCCAGCACCGGCGTGGCGAGGCCGGCCAGGAACTCGGCGGCCTCGCGGAACTGTTCGCTGCGCGCACGCTGGGTCAGGTCGCCGGAGACGATGACCAGATCCGGTTTCAGACTGCGCAGCGCCGCACCGAGGGCCGCGGATGCGGCCGGGTCGATGCGTCCGAAGTGCAGGTCCGAAACGTGCGCGATCGTCCTCATGCCGCCGGCTCCATGGTCGCCGGCGGTGCGTCGTCCTGCAGAGCCTGTGCGTCGTCTTCGATGACGGGGGCGACGCGCACCGGCAGCGCATCGGGCAGCCAGCGCACCACCAGCGGCGATTGCTCGTGGAAGATCTCGCCGTCGAGCACGAGGTTGATGCGTTTCCGGTGACGTTCGACCGTGACTTCCTGCGCGTGGAAGACCTCGATCGACTCACTGTCGGCGACATGACCGAACAGCGCGTGGCAGGTCGTCACCAGCACCTGCCAGCGCGTCATCGGTCGCAGCACGAACACGGCCAGACCCGACTCCGGCGTGTCGGCGCCGCCGACGCCGAGTTCGGCGTTCTGCAGCGGGTTGGCGCCGAAGTAGACCATCGAGCTGACCCGGCGCATCGCCTCGTCGCCGATGCCGAGCTTCAGCCGGTAGTGCGGATGCGGACGCAGCGCGGTGATCAGGCCCGAGATCGCCGCGACCAGCCGGTGACGGCCGATCAGGTTCTTGTGCCGCTCGCGCGCCTCGATCACCGAGCGGTACAGTCCGAAGCTCGCATGCACCAGAAACACCCGGCCGTTGGCGCTGCCGACGCTGATCGCAGTGGTTTGACCGTCGCGCACGATGCCCGCTGCGGCAAGCGGATCCTCGGGCAGGCGCAGCCCGCGTGCGAAGTAGTTGAAGGTGCCGAGCGGGATCACGCCGAGTTCGCTGCCCGGATGCGCGAGCACCGCGCCGGCAACGGCGTTGACGGTGCCATCGCCACCGGCGGCCACCATCAGCCGTGGTCCGTTCGCCATCGCCTTCGCCGCCATGGCGGGGATCTCGGCTCCCCGCCGGGGCTTGAGCCATTCGACCTGCCGGCCGCCGGCCGAGAGCGTGTCGAGGATGGACTGCGCCAGGGCCGGGTCACGGCGGGAACCGGAGCCGGGGTTCAGGATCAGGCTGATGGGTAAGGTATCCATGAGGGGCAGTGATAGCCGATGCCCGCAGCAAGTTCCGGCCCGAAGGAGTCCAGACGATGAATCCGAAGCTGTCCTCACCCGCCGCCCCGAAGCCCGATTCCGGTCCCGATGCCGATGACGGTGTGCTGCCGGCCGCGCTCGAACCGCTGCCGGGCGTGGACCCCGGCAGCAGCGTCGTGCGCGAGCCGTGGCGGCGCTACGCGCTGTACGGTCTCGCCGCGCTGGCGCTCTGGGGCGCGCTGTGGGTGCTGATGCTCGCAAGCGGTGCTGCCGATGCCGTCGATGCCCGCATCGGCGGCTTCGATCCGGCTGCGCCGCTGGCCGGCATGATGCGCGACCTGACCTCCTTCGGTTCGGCGACCTTCATCACGCTGTTCGCGCTCACCGGCTGGATCGTGCTGATGGCCCGGCGCCGCACCCGCGATGCGCTGCAGGTGGCGCTGGCCGCGGCCGGCAGCGGGCTGTGGGTCGAGACGCTCAAGCCCCTGTATGCGCGTGCGCGCCCCGATGCGCTGCCGGCGCTGACCGAATGGTTCAGCGCCTCGTTCCCGAGCGGGCACACGCTGATGAGCGCGGCGCTGTATCCGACGCTCGCCGTCGTGTTCGGCGCGACGCTGAAGCCGGCCGTGCGCCAGGCATGGTTCGCCGCAGCGCTGGCGCTGGTCGTCACCGTGGCGCTGTCGCGCGTCTACCTGCGCGTGCATTTTCCGACCGACGTGATCGGCGGCAGCGTGTTCGGGCTGCTGTGGGCCTGGGTCGCGCATCACGGCCTGCGGGCGCTGCTGCCGTACCGCGCGCCGATGGGCTGAGGCGCAGGCCGCAGCAGGGCCGGCCAGTGTGCGGTGCAGCATCGGCACGAATCCGCAACATCCGGTAAAAGCCGGAAATTCCGGTTGTTTCCCGACCGCTCCCCGCGGACTATGCGACGCCCGTCGCGCACGGGCATCCCGCATAAAACGAGGAAGGGGAGTCAAACATGAGCCTGTCGATCCATATTCCGAAAATCCTCGGTGCAGCGGCATCCGCGGCGCTGCTGGGCATGCTGCTCGCACCGAGCGGCAGCCACGCCGAGGATCATCCGGCCGGTCCGGCGCACTGGAGCTACGAAGGCCACGACGGCCCCGAACACTGGGCGACGCTCGATCCGAAGTACGCGACCTGCTCGGGCGGTCACAGCCAGTCGCCGATCAACATCAGCGACGTGCAGCAGTCCGGCCTGCCGCCGATCACCTTCGACTACCGCAAGGCGGCGGTCGATGACGTGAACAACGGCCACACCGTGCAGTTCCAGCTCGCCAACGGCAGCGCGATCACCGTCGCCGGCCGTCGCTACGAGCTGCTGCAGGCCCACTTCCACGAGCCGAGCGAGCACACCGTCAACGGCAAGTCCTATCCGGCCGAGGTGCATTTCGTGCACCGCGACGCCAACGGCGCGCTGGCCGTGGTCGGCGTGCTGATCGCCGAAGGCACGGCGAACCGCACGCTGTCGACGATGTGGGCCTACCTGCCGAAGGCGGCCGGCGAGACGCAGCAGGGCGGCAAGTCGAGCGGCTTTGATCCGGCCGGCCTGCTGCCGAAGAAGCGCGAGTACTACACCTACTCCGGCTCGCTGACGACGCCGCCGTGCACCGAAGGCGTGACCTGGCTGCTGATGCAGCAGCCGATCACCGCGTCGAAGGCGCAGATCAGGCAGTTCGGCGAGCTGTTCGCGATGCACCCGACCAACCGTCCGGTACAGCCGCTGAACGGGCGCGTCGTCGCCCGCTGAGGCCTTGCCGGCCTCCCGGCCGGTGCGCGTTGACAGCGCCGGCCGGCGGCGGGCATACCGCACGGACCTTCGCCGCCGTGCCGGGCCTGCCGCCATGTCCTTCCGCATTCCCGATTCCCTGAGCCTGCGACGCATGCCGCGCGGGCTGGCCGCGCTGCTGCTCGCCGCCGCGCTCGCCGTGCCCGTGCAGGCGCGGGCCGATGTCGCCGAAACCGTCCTGCCGGC
>NZ_DAOLKE010000230.1:0-1184 GCF_035331805.1 Plasticicumulans sp.
AAGGTGCCGATCAGGCCGATCAGCACCAGCGTGCCGCCCAGGAAGCGCACCAGCGCGCGCGCATCCTCCCCGCGCCCGGCGAGCGTTTCGAGCAGGAAGGGCAGCGTCTGCTGCGCATCGGCCTGGCGCAGCGTCAGGCGCACGCGGGCGAGAAATTCGCCGACCGCACCAAGGCTCGGCAGCGTCATCAGCTCAGCCGCTTCGCCGGCAGCCCGCGTGCCGGCGCGCACTTCGGCCGCCAGCCTCGCCACGCGCGCGCAGGCCGCCTGCTCGCGGCGCAGCAGCCCCAGACAGCGCAGCGTGTAACCGGCTCCGAACAGGAACAGCACGAGGATCAGGCCGTTCAGGTAGGGGCTGATCCGGAAGGCGTTGGCGAGCGGCGCGCGCAGCAGCAGCGCCAGCCCCGCGAGCAGCAGCAGGAACAGTCCGGCCCGCACCAGAAAACGGTCGACGCCGGCACCGGCCGGAGCGCTCATCGCAGCGGCCTCAGTCGCCGAGCGGCTGCGCCCAGCCGCCCTCGAAGGCAATTCCGGACAGCGCCAGCCGCGTGCGCGCCGCGGTTTCGCGGGTGCGCAGGGCTTCGGGCAGCACATCGGCCGGTGCCGGATGACCGATCGCGATCATCGCCATCGGCGTCGCGCGCTCCGGCAGGCCGGCAAGCTTTGTGACGGCCGCGGCATCGAAGCCGCCCATCTGGTGTGCCGCCAGCCCGAGCGCAGCGGCCTGGATGCACAGGTTCTCGCTGGCCGCGCCGGTGTCGTACTGCGCCCAGCGGTTCGGCTGGCCGTTGTGACGGAAGTCCGCGCAGGCGACGGCGAGCAGCAGCACGGCCGCATGCTGCGCCCAGACGCGGTTGCCTTCGGACAGCGTCGCCAGTGCCGCGGCAAAGCCGGCCGGATCGCGGCTGCGGTCCCAGCAGACGAAGCGCCAGGGCTGATCCCCGAAGCAGGACGGCGCCCAGCGCGCGGCTTCGAGCAGCGCCTGCAGATGCGCACGCGCCAGCGGCCGTGCGGGATCGAGCGCGCGCGGGCTCCAGCGCCGGGCGAGGGCCGCGTCGATGGCAACGGCGGTCACGGCCGGTTTCCCGGGCAGCGGATGAGGCATCGGTTCGGACACGGCGATCTCCGGCACGCAGGGACGGATCGACGGACAGCGGCCATCGGCCATCGGCCATCGGCCATCGG
>NZ_DAOLKE010000230.1:1284-5752 GCF_035331805.1 Plasticicumulans sp.
CGGCCATCGGCCATCGGCCATCGGCCATCGGACGCAAAGGCTAAGGTTGGCATCCACCCCGCTCCGCTGCCTGCCGCCGCCCATGGAATCCCGCCATCCGCTCGATGCCTTTTTCGCCCAACACATTCCGCTCACGCAAGCGATGGGCCTGCACGTCGCCGGTCGTGACGGCAGCGGCCTGCGCCTCGCCGCCCCGCTGGCGCCGAACCTCAACGACAAGGGCACGGCCTTCGCCGGCTCGCTGGCGGCCATCGTGACGCTGGCCGGCTGGGCGCTGACGACGCTGGTGCTGCGCGAGGCCGGCATCGAGGACGCCCAGGTCGCGGTCGGGCGCGCCGAGACCGACTACCGCCGGCCGGTGCGCAGCGCGCTGCTCGCCGACTGCCGTCAGCCCCCGCCGGCCGAGATCGAGCGTTTTCTTGGCGACTACCGCAGCCGCGGCCGGGCGCGCTGGGAACTGGAGATCGTGCTGATGCAGGACGACGCCGTTGCCGTGTTCCAGCGCGCCCGCTACCACGCCTGGCGTGCCGCCGGCACGGCGGATGGCTGAACGGCACCGGTTCGCATGACTTTATGTTCACTTGACGGAAACAAATTTTGTTTATCGAACCCGTTGACGGTCCGGCGGATGATCCATATGATGCAATGCAACATCTGCGGATGTTCTCCTCCTCCTTTGGTGGTCTTGTTTGAAGCCGGGCTCCCCGCCCGGCTCTTTTTTTGCGCGTCATTCTGTCAGTTGCCTGACGAAAGCCCGCGGCGCTCCGTCTCTGCCGCGTGGCCGGCCGCAGCCCGGATACCGGCGTGCAGTCCGCACGGTGGACGGCTGGGCGGCACCGGTTCGCATGACTTTATGTTCACTTGACGGCAACAGGTTTTGTTTATCGAACCCGTTGACGATCCGGCGGATGATCCATATGATGCAACGCAACATCTGCGGATGTTCTCCTCCTCCTTTGGTGGTCTTGTTTGAAGCCGGGCTCCCCGCCCGGCTCTTTTTTTGCGCGTCATTCAGGTCCTTGCCTGACGCCAGCCTGCGGTGATCCGCCTCTGCCGCGCGGCCGGCCGCGGGCCGGATGCCGGCGCCGGGACGCTCTCCCGTGCCGGAGCTCGCCTGCCTCTCCGACGCAGGCTCGTCGTCCTGAAATCGGTCTGATGACTGGCATCTGACATCGGTGTTTGAACGGCACCGCATTAAATGATGGTATAAAAATTTATCTATACATCCGAATGAGTGCATGTCTTCCGGCCCGATGCGCGCCCGCCGACTGCCGCCCTGCTCCGCCGGAGCGACCGACATGGGTGCCCGGAAAAGCAGAAGGGGCCTTGCGGCCCCTTCGTTCGGAGTGTCGGGAATGTCGTCAGGCTGCGCCGCTCAGTGCACCGGCACGCCGCCGGTGGCCGGCCAGATCACCAGGCTGGTGAACGGCGGCACGTAGGCCATCAGCGTCACGAGGATGCCGACCAGGCAGGCGAGCGCGATCGAGTGGAAGAACACGTAGCGCAGGATGTCGCCTTCGTGGCCGTACCAGCGGGTCGCGGTCGAGGCGACGACGATGGACTGCGCGTCGATCATCTTGCCCATGACGCCACCGGCGCTGTTCGCCGCGGCCATCAGCACCGGCGACAGGCCGAGCTGCTGCGCCGAAGCCTTCTGCAGGCCGCCGAACAGCACGTTGGCGGCGGTATCCGAACCGGTCAGCGCCACGCCGAGCCAGCCGAGCAGCGTGCCGAAGAAGGGGTAGAACACGCCGGTCTGCGCAAAGGCGAGGCCGAGGGTGATGTCGGTGCCGGAGTAGCGGGTCACGTAGCCGAGCGCGAGCATCGCGACGATCGTGATCAGCGAGTACTTCAGGGTCTTCAGGGTTTCCCAGTAGACCTTGAGCATGCCGAGCGGGCTGTAGCCCATGATGAAGCCCGAGATGACGGCGGCGATGAGGATGCCGGTACCGGTCGCCGACAGGATGCCGAAGGTGTACTTGGCGCCTTCGATCTCCGGGTGCGCAACGATCGGCGGCACCTTCTGGACCATGTTGTGCAGGCCCGGCCACTCGAACACCGGCGCCCAGACGCCGTTCCAGAATTTCTTGACCTCGGGCATGCCCCAGATCAGCACCAGCACCGACAGGATGATCCACGGCAGCCAGGCGCGCAGCACCTCGCCGCCGGTGTAACCGTGGTGACCGCCGACGTGCTCGACGTTGTCCTCGGCCTTGCCGCTGGTCGAGGTCCAGACTTCCTTCGGGTGCCACACGAACTTCAGGAACAGCGCCAGCGCGGCCAGCGAGATGATCGCGGCGAGCACGTCGACCAGCTCGGGACCGAAGTAGTTGGAGACGACGAACTGCGGGATCGCGAAGAACAGGCCCGCAACCAGCACCGCCGGCCAGACCTTGATCATGTTGCGGAAGCCGCAGAAGGCCCAGACCAGCCAGAACGGCACGATCAGCGAGAACAGCGGCAGCTGGCGACCGACCATCGCCGAGAGCTGCATGACATCGAGGCCGGTGACCTTCGCGAGCGTGATGATCGGCGTGCCGAGCGCGCCATAGGCGACCGGCGCGGTGTTGGCGATCAGCGACAGGCCCGAGGCGGCGAGCGGCGAGAAGCCGAGGCCGATCAGCATCGCGCCGGTGACGGCGACCGGCGTGCCGAAGCCGCCGGCACCCTCGAAGAACGCGCCGAAGCTGAACGCGATCAGCAGCAGCTGCAGCCGGCGGTCGTTGGTGACGCCGGTGATGCTCTCGCGCAGGATCGCGAACTGCCCCTTACGCTCGGTCAGCTGATACAGAAAGATGACGTTCAGGATGATCCAGCCGATCGGCATCAGGCCGTTGGCGGCGCCGAAGGTCGCCGAGCTGAGCGCGGTCGAGGCCGGCATGCCGAACACGGCGATCGCCACCAGCAGCGAGGCCGCCAGGCCCATCAGCGCCGCGATGTGCGCCTTGATATGGAAGAACCCGAGCGCGCCGAGCAGCACGATGACGGGAATCGCCGCGGCTGCCGTCGACAGCCAGGCGTTGTTGAGCGGGTCGTAGACTTGGGACCACATGGTTGTTTGTTCCCCCCTCCGGGAAAAGCGCGCGCACGCGCCGATCAGCGCCATCCGCAGGCGGACGGACGGCGCCGGTCACTGACAGCTCACGTTCGGACGAAGGCCCCGCGGTCAGGGGACCGCGAGGCCGGACAGATCGCGGATCGACCGGCTCCTTCGCAAGGTTTCCTTACAGGTGCGACGGAGCAATTGGTCAACTGATCTGACCACTATTGGACCGGATATGAAATCGGCCCGCAAGCCTGTTGCACGTGCCGGTATGAAATTTTCTCAGCTTCGCCCCGGTTTCAGGGCATCCGGCCTGACCAATATGACCGGAAATTCGCACACCTGTAAGAAACGGACCCCCAACCGATTGCGCATCGTTGTCACGCTTCCGCATTCCGGTAAATCATCGGAATCACTGACAACTTGCCGCCGGTCTGCCGGCAGATGCCGCCCGGTTGCGGAGGTCTGTCGTGGCGCACCCGGTCCGCAAGCGTGGCGATATTTCATCGGGAACAAGCCAGGCAGTCATTGTCGAGGTCATGCGGCCTGACCAATCAGACCCGGGACGGTGCGGATGCACCAAAATGTGCCGTCTCGACAGGCTCACAGCGCGACTGTTAGGCTTAATTGGTCATACCGGATTTCCGTACCCCTATCAGGACAGCGCCCGTGAAGCCGGCCAAGATTTCCGACGTCATCACCCATCAGATTGAAGCCCTGATCCTCGAAGGCGGGCTCAAGCCCGGCGATCGCCTGCCGCCCGAGCGCGAGCTGGCAGCGCGCTTCGAGGTGTCGCGCCCGTCGCTGCGCGAAGCGATCAAGAAGCTCGAAACCCGCGGTCTGGTCGAGACGCGCCGCGGCGGCGGCACGTATGTATCGAGCCTGCTCGATGCCTCGTTCGCGAACCCGCTGATGGGCCTGCTGCACAACCACCCCGAGGCGCTCTACGACCTGGTCGAGATGCGTCACTCGCTGGAATCGGTCGCCGCCTATTACGCGGCCGTGCGCGGCACCGCCGAGGACAAGGCGGCGCTGCGCACGCGCTTCGAGGCGATGATCGCCGTGCATGGCAAGGGCGGCGGCGATCCGCAGACCGACGCCCGGCTCGACACCGAGTACCACATCGCCATCGCCGAGGCGGCGCACAACGTCGTGCTGCTCTACATCATGCGTGGCCTGTTCAACCTGCTGCACAGCGGCATCACGACCTCGCTGGCGCGCCTGTACACGCGCTCCGGCAACCACGAGGCGATCTGCCAGCAGCACACCGACCTGTTCGAGGCGATCATGGCCGGCGACGGCGAACGCGCGCGCAAGGCCGCGAGCGATCACCTGCTGTTCGTCAAGCGCTCGCTCGCCGAGATCGACGAGGAAGAAAAGCGCATCGAGCGCGCACGCCGGCGGCTGCACGGGCTGACGGACTGA